>NZ_JAILGZ010000152.1 GCF_024696245.1 Treponema sp. | reverse complement strand
AATAAGAATTGTTTTTTCCGGATAATATTTTTTTACATCTGCAAGAAGTTTCTTTTCTGTTTCTACATCAAGGGCGCTGGTGGAGTCATCAAAAATAAGTACAGGAGAATTTTTCATAAGGGCTCTTGCTATGGAAAGTCTCTGCTTTTGTCCTCCGGAAAGTCCTATTCCCCTTTCTCCAACAATTGTTTCGTAACCTTCCGGCAGCTTGCGGATAAAGTCGTGGGCCTGTGCGTGACGGGATGCTTCAATTATCTGTTCATCAGTTCCACCTTCTGCATAAGCTATATTTGACTTGATGGTATTACTGAATAAGAAGGCTTCCTGGAAAACATAAGAGAACATGGACCTGAGTTCCTTAAGGGAATAGTCGTGAACGTCTTTATCGTTAATAAAAATTCTTCCCCCGGAGAGTTCGTAGTTTCTTACAAGAATTTCCAGCATCATGCTTTTACCAGAACCTGTTGCTCCTGTAATTCCAATTTTTTTGCCGTATGGAATCTCCAGATTAAGTTTGTCTAAAACCTGTTTGTCTGCAAGGGTAAGGCTGGCGTTTTCATATCTGATGGAAGGTTTTTTGTTTTTTTCATCTTCATAGCCTTCTTCATTATCCTTAACTCTGGACTGGGTGTTCATAAAGTTAAGCATTTTAATTCCACTGACAACCTGCTGCTGCATCTGGAAGAAGTTGTTGTTAATAAGGGTAATGTAATTCATGATTTTCATTACATACTGGGAGCAGGCAACAAGAAAACCGATTTTAAAATATCCCTTAAATACAAGAACTGCACTTACTGCAATTGTTCCTATATAAGCTGCCTGTTTAATCGAGCTGAAGACTGCTTCAAATTTTGCACTAAGGGCAATCTGTTCAAGATGAGCTTTCTTTAAGTTTTCATTTGCCTTTTCAAATTTTTCTTCTTCAAGATTTTCATTTGTAAAGGCACGGACCAGGCGGACAGCTTCTATGTTTTCCTGAACGGTAAGGGTCATTGTAGAATTGCAGTTTCTTATAGCCCTGTATTTTTCCCTGGAGATTTTTTTAAACTTCCTTAAGGCAATTACAAAGAATGGAGTAAGGGCTACAGGAACAGCCAGCAGCCAGGGACTCATTCCTGCCAGTATTACCATACTCAGAATCATTGCAAAAGAAGCATCGATAATAGTAGGAATCATTTTGCAGAATAAATCCTTGTACATAATGGTGTCGGAATTTATTGTCTGAAGAAGTTCACCGGAATTAAAGTTGCTTAAGGTAAGGGAATCAAGACTCATAAGCTTTGCATAGGTTTTGTATCTTAATGTTGTTTCAAGCTTAAGACCTATTACTTGATTTAAAAGATTTTTAAGGTAAACAAGTATTATTCTAATAAGGAGAAGTCCCATGTAAAAGAAAGCCAGATGCCAGAAAAGCTTAAAGCTGTGAACAGGATATTTGTCCGGCTCAAGTATAAAGGCAAAGATACTTTCTTTTCCGTCCTGATTTGAACAGATTACATAATCAATGAACATTTCAAAAAGAAGGGGCAAAAATAAATCTGCTACAGTTGCGGCAAATCCCATAAGCTGAGTAAGGATTGCAACAGGGATACATCCCTTGTAATAGTGCAGTCCAAACCTGAAGGTTGATGTTTTGTTATTGTTCATAGTTTTTAATTCTATAATGAAACTTAAGAAAAAGATACTTAATAAAAAAAAGTTGACAACAGAAAAATTCGGTCTTATTCTGAATATAATCAACGCGTGTTGATTTCACGTTTTGATTTTAAAATTTAAGGGGGCAAGTATGAAAAGAAGTTCAGCAGTAGTAAGGGTTACTGCAACTGTTCTTATGGCTTTAATCAGCACTCTGGCTTTTGCGAAAAAAAATACTGCAGCAGATGCCGTTAAACAGAAGATTGTTGTTGAACCTGTAAAAGGTATCAGTGATGATTTTATGAACGGCGTTGATATCAGTATGATTGACCAGATAGAAAAGTCCGGGGGAAAATTTTACAACGCTGATGGTCAGCAGCAGGATATTTACCAGATTCTTAAGGACAATGGTGTTAACTGGGTAAGAATCCGTCTCTGGAATAAGCCTGTTTACGAAAAAGATGTTTATGATAAAAAAGGCAAGCTTATTGCAAAAAAAGGCAGCCCTATGGGTGGTGGAAACAATAACCTTGAAACTGATCTTCGTATTGCAAAACGCATTAAAGCTGCCGGACTTAAATTCATGCTGGACTTCCATTATTCAGATTTCTGGGCAGACCCTGGAAAACAGAACATGCCTCAGGAATGGAAAAACCTTTCTTATGATGAACTTAAAGTTGAAGTAGAAAAATTTACAAGAGAAACAATCAATGCTTTTACAGCTGCAGGTGCTGCTCCTGATGCTGTTCAGATTGGTAATGAATTGAACTCTGGTTTTATGTGGCCTGTAGGTCAGCTCTGGACAGATGACCCTGATGTAAAGATTGGAGGAATGAAACAGTTTCTTGGACTTTTACAGAAAGCATCTGATGGCGTTCGTAATGCAGAAGGCGGTAAGGATATAGAAATTGTAATTCACCTTGCCAATGGTGGAGACCAGGGACTTTATAAATGGATTTTTGATGAAGTAAAAAAAGCAAAGATTGACTATGACATTATTGGTCTTTCTTTCTATACATACTGGCATGGATCCCTTGATGACCTTAAGGCAAATCTTGAAATGATTTCAAAGCGCTATGGAAAAAAGATGGCTGTAGTAGAAACTGCCTATGCCTTTACAGAAGAAGGTGGTGACAGTCAGGGTGATGTCTTTATGACTTACTCTGATGAAGAACATGGATACATTCCTTCAGTACAGGGACAGGCTACTGCAATCCGTGATGTAATTAATACAGTTGCATCTGTTAAAGGTGGCTGCGGTGTATTCTACTGGGAAGCTGATTCAATTATCTGTAAGGGGTCTGAACTTTCTGCAACAGAAGGAAACACCTGGGAAAATCAGGCAATGTTTGACTTTAACGGAAAGGCTCTTCCTTCACTTGCTGTATGGAATCTTGTAAAGGGTAAGGGAGAAGTAAAGAATGTCTGGGGTGGCAGTGCATCCCTTTCTAAGTCAGCAGTTATGCCTTATGCCATGTCTGATAAAATAGAAGTAACAGTTCGTCCTGGAGAAGTTCCTGTCCTTCCAAAAAGAGTAAAACTTGTTTTTGAAGATGACAGTGAAAGAGCTTTTGATGTTAAGTGGGATTCCTATAACTGGAAGGCACAGACTAAGGCAGAAAAAATTACCCTTAAGGGAAGTGTGTCCGGTTATGATTACAAACCTTCTGTTACAGTTGAATTCAGTGACAAGGTGAATATTATTGAAGACCCTTCTTTTGAATCTGGAAAGCTGGGTGCCTGGAAACTTAATGGTTCTTCTACAGCCTGCTTCCTTGAAAACAATAAGGGTAATGCCCACACAGGAAAATGGACTTACAAGTACTGGCTTGCTTCCGGATTTAAATCAATTCTCAGCCGTGAGTTTAAAAATATTCCTGATGGAACTTATCGTTTAAGTATCTGGGCTATGGGTGGCGGTGGAGAAAATACAATCCGTCTTTTTGCAGCCCGCTTTGATGGAACAGAAAAACAGATTACTTCTAAGATTACAAATACAGGATGGCAGGACTGGCATCAGTATACAATTGAAGTTCCGGTTAAGGGCGGCAAGGCAACTATCGGCATTTACCTGGATACAAATCCGGATTGCTGGGGTAACTTTGACGACATTGAATTTGTAAAGATTGACTGAGGAGAATATTTATGAAAAGAAAAATATTAAGTGCAGCATGTCTTGCCCTTTTGGTTACAGGTCTTTATGCTCAGGCTGCCACAGATGGTTTTGTAGTTCCTCTTGATGAAGATTTAACAAAGGCAGTTTCTGTTTCTGCTGCTGCGCCTGCTCCTGCTGCAAATGCTTCTTCAATTGCTCAGGGTATCTGGATAGAAACTACAAGTGATAATAAAGCCCTTATCCGTGATGTTGCGACAGGAGAAAAGAAGGGTTACGAATTTGATAACGCACATTTTTTAAGTAATGCAAACTGGTGGTTCTGGGGTGATATAAACAAGAGCTTCCATCTTGATGCAGAAATTTCAGTATGGGATTTTGATAAGACCCTTTACCAGGCTAATACTTACGGAGCAAATGTTCCTGATGTAAGCTGGGGTGACGGAATGCAGAGTCTTGCATCCATGCTTTTTTCTCCAATAGCAGAAGGCAATGATGATGGAGCCGGAAGCTTTAATAAACTTGCCCTTAACCTTACAACTCCATACCTTAACGTAAAAGCCGGAATGGGAAACTTAAAGGCAGGAGGTATGACTCACTTTAGCGGAATCTTTACTGTTATTGATCGCTGGAATGATGTAGGGGATGGTTTTCTTGAACTCAGTAACGGAAGTTATATAAGTGAATTTGGAAACTTTAAGATTCATGCAGTTGCTGCCTTTAGTGAAATGCTGAATGTAAGAAGTCAGCCATACGGAATGTATGACCTTCTTGATGTAAAATATGGAGACAAGGCAGAAATTGCATTCACCTTTGGAAGTTCAACAACAGAAGAAAAACTTTTCTATTATAACGAGTCTAATACAAATGCCCTTTCTCTTTACGGTATGTACAATGTAACAGATTCTGTAAAAGCAGAAGTTCACGGACTTGCCACATTTGGAACTGATGTTGATTTAAACTCTGATGCCCTTGCTTATGCAGGACGGGTTACATATTCAGGAGATAAATTAAAGGCTGCCCTTACAGGAACTTATGCAGCAGAAAACGTAAACTCTGTATGGGGTAGTGATGGTCAGACTTATGATGATATCAATGCAGACAAAGTAACTTCTCAGTTTGATATTGCATGGCAGGCAGCTGGTTTTGTAAATGTAAGTCTTGATGAAAGTTTTACAGCAGAAGATACAAGTGCTTTAGGTGATGGTCTTGTTAATCTCCGCACTCAGCCACAGATTGATTTTGATTTAAATGGTCTTGCAGGAAAAGATATTCTTGCCGGAGCTTACTGTGTAATCAATGCAGACCGTCTTGCAAAAGAAACAAATGCAGATCAGCCTTTTATTCCTTACTTTAGTGAAGCAGGTATAGAAGTTACAGCATCAGATCTTTCTTTTGCAAAGAAAATTGTTTTTGATTACGGTGTAAGCAGAACTGTTGTACTTAATGATGCTTCTGATGCTTATGATTCAGAATATCTTTATAACTCCCTTATGGTATCAGCTGACATTAATGATAAACTCAGCCTTCATCTTGGAGGACTCTTTAACACCCTTAAAGATTCAGATGACAGCTTTATCCCATTTGGTTTTGCCTTTGGTGTAAAAGTTAATTCTGTTCCACTTCCTGGTAATCCTATGTTCTGGACACACTTTACTTATGCAATGAATCCTTATGAAGATAATAACTACAGTCTCTTCCGTGCAGATGATCCTCTTAACAATGCATCTCACAGAACTTATCTTCTTAACACACTGGATACAGAAAATGCCAGCCGTATTGCCCTTGGTTTAATCTGGAATCTGTAAGTAAGACATGGAGGAAAGAAATATGAAAGTGAAAAACATAAAAAATAAAATTGCAGTTTTTGCATCCCTGGCATTCATTGCCCTTGCAGGACTTTCTGTAACTTCCTGTGCAGATGCAGAAGGTCTTCATAATCAGCAGGCCCTTATGGTTACCTTTCAGTTTGAAAACTTTGGAGAAGACATAAGCGGTAACTATTCAATTCCAGGGAACTTTGACGGAAGTGATTCCTGGGACAACACAAATGTAGATGTAACCCTTAAGGAAGGAAGCGGTACTTCTTCTCAGATAGCAGTTACAATTTCCAACATTCAGTTCAGTCTTGTTCCTGTTAATGCATGGAATCGTCCCTGGTACATCAAGGGAGAAGTAGAAGGTAATGGTGCAGACCCAAGTGCCAGCGGTGCTTTGCAGAACTTCTATATAGACGGACTTGATCTTAGTGCAGGAGAAGTAACTCTTGTAATTGACGCATCATCTGGAACTGCAGTTCCTGTTGTGGAATAAGGGGGGAATAATGATGAAAAAAATATTTGCTTTAGCTGCAGCTGCTGCAGTAATTTTTACAGGATGTGATTCCCTGCAGGATACTTTAAGTGAAGAAATGCAGGCTAAGCTGGATGCAGAAACAGGAAGTGCAAGTTACAGTTATAAGACCTGGTACTATAACGGTATCTCCGGAGAAGATATTACTGGTGTAGAAGGACAGACTCTTCTTATTGATTTTGGAAGAAAGGTTGCTTCTTCAGGCGTGTCTGGAAAAATTGCAGTAACTTATACAGATTCTTCAGATAATGAAGTTACAAAAACTTTCTCTACTGTAAACGGATACTTTACATCGGATTACACAGGTTACCGCCTGAATATGTCTAATGTAACAGCCCTCTTTGACGGAGATAATATTCCTGATTCTACTGCCACTATGACTATAAACCTTACAGGTTTTGTTTGTGCAGAAGGAAATCAGAAGGGAAGGGCTCTGTCTGCTTTTGAAGCAAAAAATATCAGCATAAAGCCTTTCTTTGCAAATGATTCCTATTCTTTTTCTACAATGGGATTTTCTGAAGATACAACTTTCCCGATTGAATGTAATGCAGAGCTTTCAGTAGAAGAGGGAACTGTTGTTACCGGAACAGATTCTTCTTCAAACACTTATGAGTTTACAGTTACTGGAGAAGGTTCAACTGTATACCTGGTACCTTCATTTACAACTGCTCCATCTGATGGAACAGAAATGACAATTCCCCTTGCCGGAATAATTCCTGAAGGAAGTGGTGATGCTTATTCAAAAGAAATCACTGCCAGCTTTACAAGTCATTATGTTGTAGTTGATGGAAGTAAAGATGATAACTGGTCTTCTGATACTGTTTCTTATGTTGCTGATGACTCTTCTGATGGAAGTGCCTTTACCTGGGAAGCAAACAGCGGTGACTTAACAGGACTTTATGTTGTAAATGATGATGACTATCTTTATGTTGCAATCGAAGGAAGTTTTGCTACAACCTGGAGTGATGGTCTTGCAGTAATGATTTCTTACGACCATTCTTCTGATGTAGCTTATACAACAGGTGCTTCTACTTTTGCTCTTGCAGATACTGTCGCTTACGGACGTGAAGCTCTGGCTCACGGAAAACCTGATGTTTATCTTTATCACAAACCTCAAAGTGATGAGTTTGGAGTATGGGTAGAAAATTCTGATTCGGCAGATGATGTAACTTCTACTTCACTTTATTCACCATCAGGAGAAACAACTTCTGCAAGCTTTATTGAATATGCAATTCCAATGACAGCCCTTGCAAATGCAGGAATTGAAAGCGGAAAAACAATTCATGTATTTGCTGCTTACTCCGCTCACTGGGATGACGGTATAGCAGCAGCAGATGTTGTACCTGATGACTGTGCAACTTTAAATGATAATCACAACAGTCTTACTGTTAATTTCCAGAATGCTCTTGAATATACACTTGACTGATGGAAGGGAGGAGTTTTATGAAAGCAATTAAATATTTAACTGGAAGTATTATTATGGCAGCACTTCTTGCTTCCTGCTCAGATACACCATCTTATCCATCTGGAAGTAGTGTTACGGCAGGTCAGGTTTCTGCAACAATAGACGGAGAAACTGTAACGGTAGAAGCTGTAGATGCAGAACTGTCTTCTTCTTTTATCAGGGGCTTTGATGCAAGTGCAGTAAATGATTCTGGTACCGGCTCTTACTATGATGCCAGCGGAAATGAAAAGGATATCTTTAATATTCTTCCATCTTATGGAGTTAACTGGGTTCGTCTTCGTATCTGGAATAATCCTGATTCAGATAACAATCCTTCTGTTCCAGGTGCATCAGATCTTGAAGTTGTTTTAGACCAGGCTTTACGTGCTAAGGCTGCAGGTCTCCGCCTTCTCCTGGACTTTCACTACAGTGATTACTGGGCTGATCCTGGTAAGCAGCTTATTCCTGAAGACTGGCTTGACTGTACAACAAGTGATGAACTTGCAGCAGAAGTTACTGATTACACAACAGAAGTTCTTACAGCTTTAGTAAGTCAGGGAACTGCTCCTGATATGATTCAGATTGGAAACGAAATCAGTTCAGGTATTCTTCTTCACAGTGCCATGGATGAAGATGAAAACGTAACAGCTGCTTCTTCTGACATAAAGGGAACTTTCTGTTCTGATAATTACTTTAAGTATCTTGCTGCCGGAATTGAAGCTGCCCGTACCTGCTGTCCTGATGCAAGAATCATGCTTCACTTTACAGATATTAATCGCAATAACCCTGTAAGCTATCTGTCAAGTTTTGATACAGCCTTTGAAACTTATGGAGTTGATTATGATGTTGTGGGACTTTCTTATTATCCAAAATGGTCCAGCCACGGAACAATTGATGCACTTGGAAGTAAGATTGCTTCAATTCAGTCAACTTACGGAAAGGATGTTGTAATCGTAGAAACAAATGTTGATAACACTATTTCTTCTACTTCATCAGAAAATTATTATGATTCTGTAACAGTTGCAAACCTTACTGTGGATGATGAAATTTATTCCGGAATAGATACTGACTCAACAGGTGTTCCTGCATCTTATCAGAATCAGGCAAATATAATTCGTGCAGTAATTGAAGTTGCAGCACAGAACGGAGCCCTTGGAGTATTTACCTGGGGTGGTGAATACAAAGGCAGCTGGGAATATGGTCTTTTTGCTTCAAGCGGAAAACCTGCCCCAAGTCTTGTAGTTCTTAACGTTCAGTAATTTTTTTTAATTGAATAAAGTCTCCGGTTTTCTTTTATGGAAGGCCGGAGATTTTTTTTACAGGCTCCCCTTATTTCTTAAAGAATTATAAGGCTTTTAAAAAAGACCGTAAAAAAATCTTGAAATGGCAAAAAAATCAAAAAATAAAATTTGACACGTGTAAATTCCGGTCCTATACTTATTTTAGTAATCAACACGTGTAAATTACTTGTGTTGATAAATAGAAAAAACGTATTTTCACAGGAGGAAACAATGAAAAACGTTAAAAAGATTTTTGGATTATTTGCATCGCTGATGCTTTTAACAGGAACATTTACTGCTTGTTCTGATTCTGATTCCGGTTCTTCTGCTGCTGAAGTGGACTACATTGAAGAAGGCGGTTCTGCTACTGTAAATGTTGGAGAGACAATTACCCTTTATGCAGAAGGAAAAACTTCTGTTGATGATTTTACCTGCGATGGCCTTACAATTGAATACAAGGGCAACGATGCTTTTGAAGTTACTGCCAGTGAGGATGCTACAGATGCTACTGTAGTCCTTAACTTTTATGATGGTACAGATACAGATGACGGTATTAATTTTACCCTTTATGTATACGATCCTTACTTTACCCTTAACCTTACTCTTGATTCTACAGTTGCATCTGAAGCTGCAAGCATTACAGTTTATGCAGAGGGAAAAGAAGACAGTGAAAGTTCTGCTGCCCTTTATCAGACTGTAACTGCAACTTATACTGCTGGAGAAACAAGTGCTACAGCTGAACTTGCAAAAGAAAAGGCAAACTCTTACGACTTCTTTAATAATATTGTTGTAACAGTTAAGGATTCAGATGGAAATGAAATTGATGTAGAAACAAGTCCTGTATATTTCTGTTACACAGATGATGACTTTACAGGAATTACTGTAGCTGCAGCAAGTGAGTCAAAAACCTTTACAATTAATTTTAGCGGTTTCACAATTGCCGGTGGTTCAGTAAGTGGGCTTAGCTATTCTACAAAGTGGGCAGAAACAAGTTCTGAATGGGGTTCTGCTTATGTTGTAACACCTGATGTTACTGTTGCAGCTGACGGTGCTTCTGCTACATTTACTGTTGCAAGTACTGAAGAATTTTATATTGACTGGACAGCTGTTGTTGTAAAAGATTCTTCTTCTAATGAAATTACTATCAGTTCAGGAAACACTGAATCCAATAAGTGGTACAGCTATTCAGGTGATGTATGGTCAAATACTTTAACCTATGTTTCCGGTGAATATACTGCCCTTATTACAGACCAGGCATATAGTGCTGATGGTAACAAATATGTACAGATTCTTGAAGCTTCAAGCTTTACAGATCTTTCTATTTCTACATTAAAGGTTGTTGTAAAAATTTCATCGGCAACTGAATATTGGGCATCTGCATCTTCTGCTTCTGAATATGTAGAATCAAAATATCAGTCATTAAGCTGGAGTGATGATGAAAGCGGTTACGCTGGCGTAATTACTTCTTCTGATTTTATTTCTGCACTTGCAACAAACGGACTTTATCTTAATGTTGCAACTGATGCTGTGGGAACAGTTTCTGTTTCTTATATTGCTGAATAATTCTAACCTCCTGATATAAAACCTTTTTATCCCTTTTTTTGGGCACTGTCTTTTAACTAAGATGGTGCCCGTTTTTTTTTAGTGAATTTTCAGAATGAAATTTTTAAACTTAGATATTTTTCAGACAAGAGACTGTCAGACTTTAAATTTTTTAATAATCAAATTTTTTTTTATAAAAATTATTTTAACCTTTATTTTTTTTAAGCCGGTCTTTTTTAAGTCCTCATAAACTTTTTGTGAAAAGGTTTTCAGATATTCCTGACTTACTGCTCAATTTCAGGGATTAACATTTTCTAATTTTTTACAAAGCTTAAAAGGGGGAAACAATGGTTGCAAAATTAAGACACGCTTTTGCCTTACTGGCAGCAGCAACAATAGTCTTTGCATCTTGTTCATCTGGGGGCGGCTCATCAGGCAGCAGCCCAGCTTCAACAACAAATGCTGTTCTTTCATTTAGTAGTGAAGTAACAGTTTCGGATTCAGCAAATACTCTTGCTGTTCCTGACGTAGTACCTTATGCAGAAAAAAGTTTTTCTGTGTATGTAACAGACGGTGTCGCTGAAAGTATTTCAGTAACTTCATCTTCTTCAGACGTAAGTGTAAGCGTTTCAGATGTCTGCCAGGCATCAGAAACTGATGCTTATGATTACTACGCAACTGTAACTTACTCAGCAGATTCTTTTGAAGATGTTACTTCAACTCTTACAGTAACTGCTGTAATTACAGATGAAGACTCACTTACTGCAAGTGTAGCCCTTACTGCAGAAATTGCAGAATCAGTAGAAACTTATCAGGTAACATCTCTTGCCCAGACACTTGCAGATGGTGAAGCAACTGCTGAACATAATGTTACCCTTACCTGGACTCTTCCAGAAGATTCTACAGTAACAAAAATGTTCTACCGTGCAGTTCAGACTTCTAAAGACGGAACAGAAGTTTCTTCAGATGACGCATATGATTCAGGTTTAGTTGAACTTGATGCAGATGCTGTAACAGTTACAACTTCTGGTACTATGCCTTCAAGCTCTGAATACACAGTTTATATTTACACAGTTATATCTGACGGCTGGTCTGTAACAAGTCTTACAGGTGTAGTAACAGGAGATGATATGACTCCTCCTGTAACTCCATCTATTGTTGCAGGTACAAGTACTTATGATGAAGTTTATCTTGTATACACAAAGGCTGCTGACGATGATGATGGCGTTGCTGATGATACATACTCACTTCAGATTACAATTCCTGAAGGTGCAACTCTTGTAACATCTGATGACCTTGTTCTTGTTACTGATACAACAGACACTGTTCTTGTAGATTCTCTTGCTGCAGAAGAAAGTCTTACAATTCCATTTACTGTAAGCCGCTCAGCAACTTCTGCTGATTATGCATTCTCTGTTGTTGCTTACGACGAAGCAGGAAATGCCCACACTGATACTGATGGTGCATCAGCTGTAGAAGTTACATGTACTTCACTTGCTGATACTGTTGCACCGGAAGAAGTAGTTGATGTAGTTCTTGATCTTACAGACAACACTCTCACATGGTCTTATGATGAATTCTCTGATACAGACTTTGCCGGAGTAAATGTTTATGTTGATGATGCAACAACAGCTTCTTATACAGTTCTTTCTGGAGCTGAAGCTTCAGTAACACTTACAAGTGCACCAGCTTCATCAGTTACGATTACAACTTACGATACAGTAGGAAACGAAAGTGATGGTGTAACAGCTACTCTTGATACACCTACAGTAGGAACTGTTTCTACAGGTGTAACAGGACAGCTTGTTATTTCTGAAGTAAGCGTAACTTCTGGTGCTACATGGACAGCAGAAGCCGCTTCTGATGATCAGACAGTATTGTATGATACTGATTCAGCATTAATTTATGTTAATGGACTTACAGTAGGAACAGAAGTTGCTCCTTCTGCAGTAATTGCAGTTACAAGTGATGAAGTAACAGTAAAATATTCTGTAACAGCTTCACAATCCCTTGCTCCTGTAAAGATTGTAATGAGCATCCGCAGCTGGTGGCCTACAGATATTCCACCTTATATCGTTCCACACCTTGGTACAGTAGATTCAACTGAAGTTACAGCTTCTAACCTTGTAGCAGCAGTAGCTGATGGTGCTTCTCAGACTTCTGACATGCCTTATGAAAGTGCAGATTACAAATACTGGATTGTATGGCCTTCTATTGCAAATGATAATCCTGATGCTGTATCTCTTGAAGCTACAACAGAAACAGCTGAATCAACAGGTCTTTACGTTTATGCTGACTTTAACGGCGATGTAACATGGGCTTCTTCTTATTCAAATAAGACAAGCTGGAGTTATGGAAATTCTTCTAATCCTCAGGTATGGGTAGCAGATAAATCTTCTATGTCTGATACACAGATTTCAGAAGCCGGCTTTATCTTTACAGACAGTACAAGTGGTTATTCAGGTGATGTATCTGACGGTTATACCGGATGGTTTAATGTTCAGAGTTCTTTGAATACATCTTACTACTGGTGTGGTGCATGCTTTAACATCAGTGAATCATCTTCTATTGCAACAAACGGTGACAGTGATTTCTGTTACAAGTCTTCTACCTGGACAGGTTCAGAATCAAGTGACAGTCCTGCCTTTACTTCTGATATGGTTTCTTCAGAAGCTGATGACCACTCTGTAACCCTTAGCTGGACAGAACCATCTGACGTTGACTATTCTTACCTTGTAATTTCTTCAACAGATACAGATTATGACGGTACAGCTCTTGAATCTGTAACAGCAGAAGCTGGAACAACATCAGCTGACTTTACAAGCCTTTCTGCATCTACAACTTATAGCTTTACATTAACAGCTTATGATGCCTTTGGTAATTCAACAGCAGTTTCTGTAACAGCTGCTACTTCAGAGGATACAACTTCTCCTGAAGATGTTTCTGATCTTTCTGCAGCTGCCGGACGTACAAGTGTTACCCTTACATGGACAGCTTCTACAAGTGAAGATGTATACGCTTATGCAGTTTATGTTGATGATTCAACAGAAGCTTATACAACTGTAACAGATGCAACTGCAACAGTTTCTGACCTTACAACTGATACTGAATATTCATTTACAGTAAAGGCTGTAGACTATGATTCAAAT
>NZ_JAILGZ010000148.1 GCF_024696245.1 Treponema sp. | reverse complement strand
TGATCGCGTTTTTCTGCTTCTTCAAGCATTGCAAGATAATCTTTAAGATCATTTGGTTTATAGAAACAAACTGCATAAATACGGGAAAGCATAGCCTTGTCGCTGTCTCCCCTCCAGTAAGCACCTGCCATCTTTGTAAGCTTAAATGCCTGTCCGTTAATTTCTTTTGTAGATTCAACGTGAGGTCCGCGGCAAAGATCAAGGTAGCCGTCCTGTTCATAAGTAGTAATTGTTTCTCCTTCAGGGAGATCCTTTATGAGTTCAAGCTTATAAGGCTGATCTGCAAAAAGCTTAAGAGCCTCTTCTTTTGAAACTTCTTTTCTTACAAACTGATGGTTGCCTGCAAGAATCCTGCGCATTTCTTTTTCTATAGCAGGAAAATCGGTTTCGGTAGGTTTGGTATTGGTGGTGGTAGTGGAAAAATCAAAATCATAATAAAATCCATTTTCGATAGCCGGTCCGATTGCAATCTTTGTTCCCGGATACAAGTTCAATACGGCTTCTGCCATTACGTGTGCACAACTGTGCCTTACCATCTGCAATTTTTCATCAACTGCCATTTTCAATACCTTCTTTTATATAGAATAAAATTTGTTCATCTAGCCTAATACTTTTTTTTCAATTTTACAACCATTAAAGAAATCCCCGATTCATGCCGATGTTTAAAGGGTATAGGTGTATTTATGGCAGAAAATGATTTTAACAGTAAAATAATCGCAGCAATAGAAGAAAAAGGTATATGGTTTGACACTCAGGAACTGCCTAAACTTCAGGAAGATTATCGTCTTCACCTTACATGTGTGCGCAATCTTTTTGAAGCGATGGTTAATAAGAATTTACTCACTCCTGATCCATATAAAAAAGATAAGAAAATCTCAGAAATCATTCAGATAGAAAATCTTGAATTTACAGAAAATGAACGCAGCGTAACTTTAGGCATCAGATTCAGTGATTATGAAAGTATTCTGGATTTTGTCTGCAATTACATGAAGTTTTCTACCAAACAGCTTGATATGGAAAAGATCCGCAAGCTTCTTGAACTTAACAACACCTTCACCTGGTCAAACCTTACGGAAAATGCAACACGCCCTAATACAAGGGGTCTGGCTATCTGCGTTAAACAACTGCGCAATGGTGCACCTCCTATTATTTTAAGCCTTATAAAAGATACTACCCATAAAAGTGCAGAAGCTATTAAAGAAATAAACGACGGACTTAAAGCCCTTGCTGAATACCAGAAGGAAAGCTACAAGGTAGAAGTCCGCAAAAATGTCTTTGGTAATCCTTCATTCAGCATGCAGACAGCCATGTCTTCTCCGGCAGCAATGCTTTCTGAAATCAGAAAACATTTTGCATCTTCAATGCCAAAACGTCACTTTGCAGAACCTTTGATTCAGGAAATAATTGCAGAAGAACTGGGTACCGACAAGGAAGAAAGACAGGCTAAACTTCTTGCAGCTTTTGTACAGGAAAAAAAATCTGCTAAAAAAGAAGAAACTGTAGATACACATGAGATTCTTATGGAAGCAATCCGTACTTTAGGCAGCAGCGCAGATCAGATTGGCCTTGTATGCAGAAAATTTATTGCCAACAGCGAAATTCTTCAGAGTGAACACAACACCTTTAAAGATAAAATGGCCCGCTTCTTTAGAAACATGCTGGGACTTCAGCCGCCTCCTGTTATTTACAATGTAATTATTGTAGATAAAAAAACAGAAGCCAAAAAAAGACAGACAATTCAGTTTACAGATTTTATCGATTCCCTCTCCAAGCGGGCAAGGTATTTTTCTTCCTTCTCTGTAAAGCACACTCCGGGCTACACTAAAATTGCTTCTGCCCCGGAAGAAAAGGCCCTGGAATTTCTTTTAGGACAGATGGCTGACTGCAACAGAATCCTTAATGAACTTGAAGCTCTTGATGATTTCTTTAAAAACGAAGCTACCGCTGTAGACCGTACTAAAATTAAGGGCATAAAAATGGAACTTACTGCCATTAAAAATGTTCTTATTAAGGTAAACCAGCACCGCGCCGAATACATTTCCTATAAAGAAGAACAGGAACAGATGCGCAAACTTGGTATCATCGGAGACGCTTAAAATGAAAAAACTTTTAGTAACAGCTATATTTCTTTCTATTATTCAGGCATTTTCTTTTGCCCAGGAAGAAAAAGAAACCCCTGACTTTAAGGATCAGAGGGAACTTACGGTAATTGTACCTGTTCAGCCTTACAACCTTGATCCCCATACAGCAACTTACGTTTCTGAAGCCCAGATTCTTACAGGTCTTACAGAAGGACTTTTTAGTTACAATCCTGTAAGTGCCGCTCCTGTACCGGCCATCTGCCAGAGCTATAAAGTTTCAAGAAATAAAAAAAAGTGGACTTTTACCCTTCATGAAGATGCATGTTTTTCTGACGGAAGCAAAATAACCGCGGAAACCTTCAGACAGTCATGGCTCAGGCTTCTTAAAACAGAAAATGCCCCTTTTTCTTCTTTCCTTGACTGCGTAGAAGGAGCTGCAGACTATAGAATGGGAAAGGTTTCTGAAAATGAAGTTGGAATTAAAGCAAGGGACGAAAAAACACTGGTATTAAACCTTACTGAACCAACAGCTCACCTGCCTGCCCTTCTCTGCCATTTTTCACTGTCGGCAGTAAGCAAGGACAAAGATGTTTACTCAGGACCATTTGTTCTTGAAAGTTATAAAGACAATCAGCTTGTACTTAAAAAGAACATGAAGTACAGGGAAGCATCTTCTGTTGCACTTCCTTCCATTAAATACATACAATGCGAAGATTCAGACGCAAATGCCTTCAGCTATAATAACGGAGAAGCAGACTGGGTTGATTCTGTTGCAGCATCTGACAAAATCATAAATACAGATGCCATTCATGCAAATACAATTTTTGGAAGCTCATATCTTTTCTTTAAGCCTGTAAATGAACCATGGGACAAGCCTGACTTTAGAAACGCCCTTATAGAAGCAATTCCTTATGACAAGCTCAGGGATAAATACCCGGTTAAGGCGACAACTTTAGTTTACCCTCTTCCAAACTATCCTTCTGTAAACGGAATTTCCGGAACTGATGCAGATGATGCAGTTGAACTTATGGAAGAAGCAAGAAAAAAAGCCGGTATTCCTAAAAATAAAAAGCTGCCTCTTGTTTTTGCTATTTCGGACAATGACTATTACAAAAATATTACAGAAATCTTAAAGGAAGCCTGGGAGCCTCTTGGAGTAAAAGTTATTACCCAGACTACACCGGAATACCGCTATAACTATTCTATAAAGGACTGGAATGCAGATCTTTTTTCTTACGCCTGGGTTGGTGATTATGCAGACCCCCTTGCCTTTCTTGAATTATTCAAAAGCGGAAGTTCATTTAATGTAGGAAACTATTCAAATCCGGAATTTGATAAATACCTGACCCTTGCATCAACAGCTGATTCTACTCAGGAACGATATACAAATCTTGCAAAAGCAGAACAGCTTCTTCTTGATGACGGAGAAATCATTCCTATCTCCCACTCCATCAGCTATCACGTAATTAATACAGAAAAAATCGGAGGATGGTCAACAAATGCCCTGGACATTCACCCTCTTAAATATCTGTATATTAAGGAAGAAAACTTTGAACTTCCTGAAGGAATGATTATTATAAAATATCCAGAAGACTAAGCTTTATAAAACCGGCACGTTTTGTCTGCCATGAAGAACCTTCTTCCCAGGCAGCATACATTACGTCGCCGGCTATGGCAAACTCACCGTATACAAATCCATTATCCAGCTTTGGCAGGCGGAAGGCACTTACTTCTTCTAACCCTGTCTTTTTTACAAACACTGTTCCATCTGCAAATAACACTGCGGAATAAAAGTTTCCGGCAGAAGACATGGCTACGGCATTAACTGTATGTTCATCGTTTCCTTCATGGTAATAGCTTACAGGAGTTGTTCCACTGTCGTCCCTGTATGAAACATAAAAAGAAAAATAGTCCGGCAGGGTACGAAGCAGGGCTTTTAATTCAAGAGGAGCTTCTGCAAATAATTTTGGCATGCAGACACTTAAATATTCTTCTTCACTGGACTTTCTTATAAAAAAGTTTTCTCCACCAAGAGCAGGATTTAACTCTCCAAGAGCTACAGGAGGCTTCCACCAGAGATACTTAAACTGGGCTTCACTTTCGTCTGCACTTTTAGCACCTACAACCCACACGTCACCATTCCAGAAGCATCCTGTTACCTGATCTTCTTTATTAAGCTTCATGTTTTCATAAGAAACCAGGGGATAAAAGTTTTTGGAACGCACGTCAAACTCAACTAAAAAAGGCCTTATAACCTGAACACCTGATGAGGCATCCTGAACCTTTTTCTGGTTAAAAAAGAAGGTACTTCTGTAAAGATAAAAAACCGGACTTCCGGCAGAAAATACTATTCCCTGAACTGAGTTATCAAGAAAAAGGGAGTTATCCTTAAATAATTCTGCACCTTCTTCCGTAAAGGCAATAAGACCGCAGCGGTTTAAAAGTGCAAAAGCTTTGAAGGGTGAATTGTCTGACTGAGAAAGGGATGCTGCACTGCTTATACGTACTGCTTCTGTCCATGGTTTTTCTGAGGCTGCAGCTGACTGGGATGGAAGGGTGGTTTCTTTAATTGAATCACCGTCAAAATAAAACCACTCATGTCCTACATGCAGTTCTTCTATCTGCTTAATGTCCTGCATTTTCTGCAGGGAAGACCTGTCTTTTTTATTACTACAGCCTGCTAAAAATAAAAAAAGGGCTGTCAGTAAAACTGCTACTGTAAATGAACTGCAAAGATTTTTTTTCATACTATAAGTGTACAGACTTTTAGCCTATTTTTCCAATGCTTTTATATCTCCTTTCTTAAAAGTTCCATTTGCAATTGAAGTCATAATTCTGCCCTTATCGTACAGAACCTCTGGATAAGAAGAAGTTTCTTCTATTAATTTACCCCAGTTAAAATATTTAAGGTAGGTAAGGCTTTTTTTTGCAGGAGACAGGCTTGCTTCCATAATCCCGGAAAAAACCTGGGCTGCAAAAGCTGCATGGAGATTTAAAGCAGATGACAGGGGATAAATGTTTCCCCAGACCAGGTTTTTCTTTTTACCGGAAAGTCCCTTAACTGTTACCGGAGTTACATGGCCTTTTTCCATAGACAGATAAAATTCCGGATAGCCCCTTAACTCAAAATGGCAGAGAATACCTTTCTCATCATAATACTCTACAAGCCAGGAGTCAGAGCTTTTTACTTCCTCTAAGCCAGTCAGGACAAAATGTACATCCGATTTTTCTTCAATAAAAGTGCAGGATGTAAAAGTTAAAAAGAGCGGACTAAAAAGTATAATAGCGTTAATGATAAAAATATAATCTTTCATATCATATATATAATTTAACTGCCACTGCAAAAAACTACACAAAATCTAAAAAATTTAATAGAATCTAGAAGAAAAATAACAACTCTATAAGGAAAGCTATATGAAAAAAATTTTAATGGTCACTATGGCATTACTAAGTTCTACAGTATTAATGTCATGTTCTAAAAACAAAGACGAAGACGAAGCACTTTCATCAGTAAAAACAGTTGCTGCCATAAAGGCTTCCAGTGTTCCTGAAAGTGGTGCAAAAACTTTTATCAAGGACGACTCATACATTATTTCTGCTGCAAAGTCATTTAAGAATCAAATAAAAGATGATGAAGTTGATCCTTTTATCCAGTTTATTGAAGACAACTATGTAGACCTTCTCGCTAAAATTCAAAAAGAAACAAACATCTATCTTGTAAGATCCGGCAAGGCAGGAAAATACGAAAGGGCACTTAACAGAAGTGAATATATTCAAGGGCTTAAGAGGGAATTTGAAGACCTGTCGGAAGATTTTAATAACGAAATGAATAATTTTTATAGAAAACAAAAAGCAGACATTAAATGGTCTTATGCACCAGGAAAATCAACAGACCTTCCAGAAGGAATGCAGATTAATATCCCTGGAATGGGTTTAAAGCTTAAAGCAGCAGTAAACGAAAAACAGCAGGCAGGTAAAGTTGCAGGCAGCGCCAACGGAAGCGTTTATGTTGATATAGATGGCCTTAGTTTTTATATCAGGGATTTAAATGCAGATCTTACAGCAAAAATGGATAAGACCAATTTAAACGTAGATTGCCAGGCCATGGGAACAGCAGGTTTTTCACTTACACCAGCCAAATTTGATATAGAAGATTCAGGTCTTAAGTATTATGCTATTGAAATTTCTGCAGGCGGCAATACTGACTTTGATGCAGATTTAAATAACAAGGATGTTAAAGAAGGAAACTTTACTGCAAAATTCTCTGCAAGTTCAGCACTTTCTTTTGTTGCACCAAACGGTGTTGGAGGAAAGGCTGTATTTACCTTTGGAACATCTGCTAAAACCGACGTTGACAGCTTAAAGCAGAAACAAGAAATTGGAGAAGAACTTCAGAAAAAAATCTCAAACAATGAAGAACTTAGTGAATCTGATATTAATAAACTCTGCAAGGGAATTAACGTAACAATGTCCCTTAAATTCTATGATGACGACAATAATCAGACCTACTGCTTTATGGATGCAAAAAACACTTACGAAGTATACAAAGCCATTCTTGACTTTAGCAACAAATACGGCATTGATGCTGATTATATTATGAATATGTTTGATAACGTAAATTACGGCGACTCATACAATGATTATACCGACGACTACGACTACAACTACGACTACGATTATGATGATAGTTACGGAAGAACGGGCATTAGGTGAATATATAATTGCCTTAGGCTGGTTGTGATCTATTAAGAGTGCCATCTCTCCTGCTGCAAGCTGAACATTTGCTGCCAGTAAAATAGCACCGGTTTTTCTTGGTCCAATATAGC
>NZ_JAILGZ010000135.1 GCF_024696245.1 Treponema sp. | reverse complement strand
AATGTGGTCCATCATGCTTATTGCCATTCTTTTTGTACTGAATCTTTTTGGCGTAGACATGTTTGCAAGAATACAGAATGTTGTAGCTTACGGCCTTATTGCTTCACTGATAATCATGGGCGTTTTAGGATGCATCAAGGTAAATCCTTCTGCAGTTGTAGAACAGCCTGCCGTATTATACGGAAAATTTACTGATACTTTTTCTTTACTGGGACTGGCCTTCTTCCTCTTTATCGGAGTTGAATTTATTGTGCCTGTTTCTCCAAACGTAAAGAATGCAAGAAAGATTGTTCCAATTGGAATGGTATTAAGCCTGGTAATAATTCTTGTAATGCAGATTTTTATGACCATCGGTTTTAAGTACTACACTCCATGGGACCAGCTTGGTCAGAGCACAGTACCCCATATTCTTTATGGAAGCCTTCTTTTAGGAAAGGCAGGAACTGTCTGGATGACAATTGTTTCCCTTCTTGCAGTAATCAGTACCCTTAACACAGCTATGTTTGGAATCAGCCAGCTTTGTGCAGGAATGGCAAAAATCAGATTGCTGCCATCTTTCTTCCTTAAGAAGACACCGGCAGGTTCACCTTACATAGGACTTATTATCGTTGCTGTTGTTGAATCCCTTATTAATGCAATAGGACTTTCTTCAAGCAGCTCACTGGTATTCCTTATCAATACAGGATGTACCTTCTGGATTTTCTGTTACATCATGGTTCATATTGATGTAATTCTCCTCCGCAGAAAACTTCCAAAGGCACCAAGAACATTCAAACTTCCATTTGGAATTCTTATCCCTGTAATTGGAGTAATTGGAAATGCCTTTATGATCTGGAACATAGACCCGGATTTAAAATCCAAGCTTACGGTCTACGGAATATTTCTTGGTGTTTCACTTGTACTGGCTCTTTACGCAGTTATCTGGTGCAAGTTTAAGATTAAGAAACCCCTGTTCAAAAGTTATGCAATTAAAGAAGTAATGGCAATGGACACTGACCTTTATCAGATCCGCCACTACCCTGGACTTGCAAAAAAACTTAAGCTTTCTGCAGAACCTGAAATCTCACCAGTATCTCCAGAAACAAATACCGGAACCCGCCCGGAATAAAATACGAACAGTGTTCACCTCAGCCTGGCAGCTGCTTATGTCAGGCTGTTTTTTTTGCATTAAGCCTTTTGCACATTTCACTAACCTTCCTTGACCCCCATAGAAATTTGAAGTAGCTTTAAAGTAAATAATTATTTGGGAGACAATATGAAATCATTAAAGAAAGTACTTATTACAGTCGGAATTATTCTTGCAGTAATTTTTATCATCTACAGCTTTTTTGCAGGAACCTATAACAGCATAGTTGCAAAAGATGAAGAAATAAACAGCCAGTGGGCACAGGTTCAGAATCAGTACCAGAGACGCCTGGATCTTATTCCTAATCTTGTTTCTACAGTTAAAGGCTATGCCAGCCACGAAAGTGAACTTCTTACAGCAGTTACAGAAGCCCGCAGTCGTGCAGGTGGACTCGTTAAGATTGATGCAGAAGCTCTTGAAGATCCTGAAACCTTTAAAAAATATCAGCAGGTACAGGATTCATTGTCTTCCAGCCTTCAGCGCCTTCTTGCAGTTACAGAAAGTTACCCTGAACTTAAGGCAAACGAAAACTTCCTTGAACTCCAGAGTCAGATTGAAGGAACAGAAAACCGTATTGCAGTTGAACGCAAAAGATATAATGACGCAGCAAAGGAATACAACATTTATATACGCCAGTTCCCTAAATCCATAATTGCAAACATGAACGGCTTCCGTGCAAAATCTTACTTTGAAGCATCAGCAGAAGCACAGTCAGCACCAAAGGTTGAATTCTAAAATTAAGACAGCTTATGTTTAGAAAAAAAATATTTTTATCAGTCTTTACCCTTCTCCTGTCAGTAATTCCCGCTTCTGCCACATCCATTGATATTCCTGAACTTAAGGAACCTGTTATGGATTTTGCCAGTCTTGTTGATGTAGAAAGTGAATACAAACTTAATACTTACATTAAACAGGTTTACGATCAGACAGGAGTTCAGATTGCTGTTCTTACTGTAAAGTCTTTAGGTGGAGCTACCATAGAAGACTTAAGCATACAGGCTGCAGAAAAATGGAAGCTGGGTAAGGCAAAAAAAGATACAGGTGTTCTTTTAACAGTTGCCTGGAAGGAACATGAAGTTCGTATAGAAGTTGGCTATGGTCTTGAAGGACTTCTTACTGATGCAAAATGCAGCAGAATTATCAGGGAATATATCAGCCCTCAGTTTAAGCAGCAGAACTTTACACAGGGAATTTTAAACGGTGTACTTAAGATTACAGAGATTGCAACCAATGGAGCAAAAATCGATACTGACCTTAAAGTAAAAACAGGAAAAAATTCCACATCACCAGTTTACGTTCTTCTTGCCTGGCTGGGATTTGTAGTACTGATTATCACAACAAAAAACGGCTACGGTCCATTCGGCTTCTTCTATATACTTGCCCTGATTACAGGCCGTCCTTTCCACAGAAGGATTCCAAGAAATACAAACTGGAATGACAATGACCACCACCACTTTGGCGGCGGCTTTGGTGGAGGATTCGGTGGCAGCGGAAGAGGTTCCGGTGGTGGCTTTAGCGGAGGCGGCGGTCACTTTGGCGGTGGTGGCGCTTCCGGTAAATGGTAATAAAACAATAAAAAGGGACAAAGTCCCTGACCTTTACATTACAAAGACGGTGCTTACAGATAAAGGGAAAAATGATTTTTCCTGTAATCTATAAGGCCGTCTTTTTTCATTTTACCCAGTTCCTTAGACAAAGCCGTTCTGTCAACACCAAGATAGTCTGCCAGCTGCTGTCTGTCTAAGGGAATCTCAATTTCTGTATCTCCTTCAAGCCTTACCTGAGCAGAAAAATATGATATTAACCTGTCCCTTATTTTTTTTGGAGATGAATGGAATATCCTCATGGAAAGTCCCAGATTTTTTCTTGCAGCTATCTGCAATATATTCTGAACCAAACCCTGGGTATTTATCTTTTTGTTTTTATCAGAAATCAGCTTCTGAATGTTTATAAAAAGAACTTCCACCGCTTCCCTGGCTGCAACATCCACCATAAGAGGCTGTTCCGGAATACAGGCATAGCTTTCTGCAAATATATCACCAAACATGGCAATCCCAAGAATGCTTCTGTTACCAAGTAAATCCACAGCTTCCATTTGAACCGAACCCTTAAGTACCAGACCCATTTCCGTAACCTTAGAGCCTGCATGATAAATAAAGCTTCCCTTTTTATATTTAACTGTTCTGCATCCCAGATATTCAACAACTTCCTTTATTTGTCCTTCTGTATAACCCTTAAAAAGCGGAGATATCTTTAAAAACGTATAATTCATAAGTATTTCTTTGTTTGGTGGTTATAACCACATTCCAAAGTTTAACACTCCTATATATTATCATCAAGTATTTGATAACTAACAAAACTTAAATTTTAACCAGCTTAATTAATTGTATAAATACAGGAGAATACAATGGTAAGACAAATCATTCACATTGACGAAGAAAAATGCGATGGCTGTGGACTTTGTGCAAGAGCCTGTCATGAAAGTGCCCTGGCAGTAATCGACGGTAAGGCAAAGTTAATAAGGGACGACTACTGTGACGGAATGGGAGACTGCCTTCCTGAATGTCCAAGAGGAGCAATCAGCTTTGAAGAAAGAGAAGC
>NZ_JAILGZ010000129.1 GCF_024696245.1 Treponema sp. | reverse complement strand
GGGTAGGAGTTGCACCTACAATATCAGCCCTTCATTTTACAGAAGAACTGCCCGCTACTCGTTTGCGACCATCCGCAATAACGATGTATTAAATTTAACATATAATTAAGAATCATTAAAAGAACAAGATTTGTCTCATTTTTCTAATTCTGATAGTGTTTCAATACAATCTTCATTTCCTGTTTCTTCTGCAACCTTTTTTAAGCATTCAATTGCTGCATTTAATTTTCGGTGAATTCTGATTGCATCCGATTCTTGTTCAATATGACACTTTCCGTAATTCATTCCGTATCCCCAAACACCGTAAAAACCCCAACATCGATCCAATTGATTTAAGGCAGATAAGAGCTGTTTTTGAAGGTTCTTAAAATATTTATTCATGTGCTGATTTGCAGGGCTGACTCCAACAGCAAAATCATTACATTCATGTTCACAGTAAAGTTTATAATCATTTATTAAAACTCTGAATACTTCATTGTGAATGTCATTTTGAAAAAATGATTTATTTCTATTGTAGTTATGTAGGAACTTAATTCGTATTCGTAAAGTCTCCCTCATTTCTGCATACTTTTTTGAACTTAAATATAATCCGCTGCACCAGCAATTTACTTTACTGATTAAGTCAAGAGAAGAGTAATTCTTGTATTCAGTATAATGATTTTTAGACATATTCTTTAGTCAAAGCTTCCTAAGTTTAATCCTTCTGCCATTTTTGTAATTGTATCACGATGATCGTCTGAATTATCCCAGAAGCCCCACTTACTGGCATTCATTAATTTTAAAACTGCAGGTTTGAAAACTTTTTGGCAGCGGAAGTTTTCAATATGCTTTTTGGGCATAATAATTTCAATATACTTTGGACTTCCCCTGTGTTTACCTATAACGAAGATATTTTCATAGCCGTCACCCCAATGTCCTGGTGCACAATAAACTTTAGTGCCTGGAGAAAAATGTTTTGTTCCGAGTTTTACTTCATGATTTTCGCCGTATTCTCTTTCCTGAACAATATTTCCGACGAGGCACCACTTCCATTCTTGTTCTTGCGTATTATTTTCATTCATAACTTCATCTCAAAAAACGGGAAGAAGCAGATGCCATAAAGGCTGTACCTGCACAGTATGGCTACAAACCTGATTCCTCTTTTCTCCAGAATCAGGCGGGTGCTGCTTCTATCCCAAATGAACCAGGCACAGCAACTTTTTTCACACGGCATTCCTTGCGGAAGGGATAGAACAGAGGTTGTGTCTTACTCAGGCTCAATCAATTACACGTTAACATACATTTTTCTAAATTGCATTAAACTTAAAATTTAAAATCATTCAAGCCATAGCAATTCAAATTCCTCTCTCAATATCTCAAGTTTCTCTCCTTATTCCAAATATTCCTTAAATGCAAGTTTTATCAGTTTTTCCACAACCTCATCAGAAAAGTGTTCCTTAAGCGACTTTCTGATAAAATCCTCTGTGTCGTTGTGCATGATAAGCTGGCTTTTAATATTGTTTACAACCTTAAAAAGCTTCTTTTGTTGTTTGTTTATCTCTGGCACGGAGAAAAACGCATATTCTTTTTGAGTATCGAGAACATCGTAAACTTCATGATTCGGCGAATCTACAACGATGACTTTGTTCTCTCCTTGCTGCAAATAAATTTTATCGTAAATGCAAAGCTCTGTGTGGCCTACGACCTGCTTATTGTAATAGGCATCTTCAAGAAGGGAATCAGGTCGAATCCACAGACAGAATTGAGAAGGTTCATCTCCGCTTCCGCTAAAGCAGCCGTCCCAGTCAAGTTTTTCATCAAATGTAATCCACTTTGAAAAGTTTTGAATGTCGTATTCTTCAAGCCGCTTTTTAAAAACTGAGTTTAAGAGGCTGATGGAATATTCGTTTTCATCTTGAATTATTCTTAAGTTTTTAAGAATTTCCTGCATGTAATTTACAGCAGTTTTAGAGAAGCCTGCATGACTAAATAACCATCCGTCACATTCAAAAGCAAGTTCGAGAATATCTTTTGCACCAAGCAATAGTTCCCTGATTACAGTAATTTTTCCTTCACTATAAATTGAACCGCTCTGATGTCCAGAACAATTTTGTCCTTCGCGAGACCGCGACAAGTACGACCAGTCGTGATTTCCGATTAAAAGTTTTCTGTGTTCAGTATCTTCTCGAACAAAATCACATATGGCCTTAAAGTTTTCTCCCTGGTCCGGCCATTCGTTTTCCCATGAATCAAAATAATCACCATGAAAAACAATGAAATCATAGCTGTCTTTAGGAAGTGTCTTTACAACTTCCCATTCATGAGAACCGTGAACATCTGGAACTGAAAGTATCCTTGCCATAAGTATTCCTAAAAAAAGTTACCGATGGACGGAGCCCCCATCATCAGTCAATGATATTTTAGCTCAGCACGGTCTACCCTGGCATCCAATTCGCCAACATAGCCACCCACTCAAACGGTGAGACACGCAATAGCATGGCTTTCCTCGCCCTAAACATCATCCTGGCAGACTCCTTTCTGCTCTTGGTAACTTAATTACAATGTAACATAGGTCTTTCAAAAAAACATTAAACTTAAAATTTAAACTCTAAGTCTCTATTTACTTTTATCCTTTTTAATGCAAGAATTCTTTTTCCAGGTTTAAGTTCTATTGGCGAACCACAACCGTAAATATCCAAGACTGAATCTCCACGATTTTCAATCCAGAGATTTCTTTCCCCCGTACCAAGAGAATAAAATTCAAAACCGCCGTTATTTACATAATAGCGGATATCGATGTTCTGAGAACGCTCTTTATAATTATCATGGCTTCCTTCTATGAGGTATGTATCTGTATACGTTCCAATATGAGGATAAC
>NZ_JAILGZ010000117.1 GCF_024696245.1 Treponema sp. | reverse complement strand
ACAAAAAATAATTAAAACTTTTGCTTGACAATTCCAATATATTCCCCTACAATATTTGAACATTACGACGCGAGGTAGAGCAGTTGGCAGCTCGTCGGGCTCATAACCCGGAGGCCGCAGGTCCGAGTCCTGCCCTCGCTATAAAGAACAAAAGCTCCGTTTACATAACGGAGCTTTTTAATTTTAAACAAAAGTCGGTCTTTACAAGTAAGGACTCGGAGCGCAGTGAGCGCACCGCAAGTGCGGTGAAAAGGCGACAGGGAATGTCATCTACCCTAAAAGATAATGTCTTTGGCATCTTCTTAAACTGCTTTTTATCACTAAAACTCAATAATGAATGTAAAATATTTTTTTACATTTTACTATAATTTTCTTGAATTTTTTTACATTTACAATATATTATAAGAGTATAAAGGGGCGACTATGAATATTCAGGATTTATTTATTCATCAGCAGGATGTAGCTGAAAAATTAAAGACCGTTCTCAGAGATAGAGGATATACAAAAGTTTCTTTTTCTAAACAGTTAGGTATAACTCGTCCAACACTTGATACTATTCTTAATGGAGAATGTTCAAGCACAACAAAATATAATTCCTACTTTAAAAAAATTTTAGATGTATTGACTCTTTCACCTGATTCTCTTTATTCAGTAAGAGTTACAGCTCCTATGGTAAGTGCAGTTTATTCTAGTAATGCACCTGCAGATTATATTCCTTCTGAAAAGGAAAAGAAGCAGTGTGATCTGCTTGAAAATCTTTTGGCTTTAGCTTCAACTTATTGCAGCTATTAAAAGGAATCTGGAATATATGAGTGAAAGAATTACATCGGAATGCCTTGATAGGGTTATAAAAGAAAATAAAAATATCTCACAGAAGATTGAAGATTATTGTAACAATATTCATACCTATCATAATCCACTAAAAATTAGTTCTCCAGCAACTCTTGGATTCAGAATTCTTGAAAAACATAACTTAATTCTTTTTCCTCGAGATAATACATATTGGAGTGGAGCAATTTATATCAGAAATGGAAAGAAAATTCCCGTAATCAATACAGCTATTCCACGGGTAAACCAATATTTTGCTGCATGGCATGAAGTTTACCATATTTTATTTGATGAAATATCTTTTGATCATCCAATAAAAAATGAAAACTACATGGAAGAAAGAAAAGCTGAATATTTTGCAGCTAAAATGCTTATTGGAGATGTTAATTCATATTATAACTCACTTGATGATAATGATTTTGAAGATAAAATTTTCCGCTGTATGGCAATGTTTCAGGCTCCATACAAAGCTATTTTAATTGCTCTTTATGAAGAAGCGGTGAACAATAACAATGAACCACTCAAAAGTGCAATAAAGCAGAACTTTGATACACATATTGAAAATATATCAGAGCGCTTTGAAAAACTTGGTTTGGATAATACTCTTGTTCTTCCATCGAATATAATTAATGCAGATAAGATTTTATCCGAAATAAAAAAGAATATTGTAGAAGATCCTGAAGCATCTTATCATTCTGATAATCTGGAATATTTTGTAAACACAATAAATGAATTAAGAGAGATTAATAAAAGTTAAAAATGATAAACCTTGAAACTTTTTCCCCAGAAATTACTTATAAGCATATTGCACTCTTAGATAATTGTTCTATTAGTTTTCTTCAGGATTTGGAACGAAAAGGAATTGAGACTAAACAGTTATTCACAATTTATGATTGTGTTGTAATACCAACATGGATTAAGAATGAATTTAGTAATTCAGAACAGACTGAAAAATATTTACAGCTTTTAATATCTCAAGGTATTCAAATAAAAGAATCAAATGAAACGGATTTTTCAGACCTGATTCCTTCAATTAAATCAGAAGGACTTATTCTGGATTTATTCATTGCTTCCAGCTCTTTGTTCTCACAAGTCTTAAAACATTTATATAAGAATGTTAAGAAAAAAGATTTATTAGATTTGGAAGATTCCCATGTTTGGATAAAAGAGCTTTATGATAATTGGCCTATGACAACTGGGGATCGAAAAAAGAATGCAGGAGAAGTTTCTATAACTGTTCTGGCAAACATTCTTTCAATTTTCTATCCTAACTTACAGACAATTACAATTTTCTCTCATGATAAAGATACATATGATGCACAAAATGAAGCTTCAGAAGTATTACAACATACAAACAATAAACTTGAACAACAAGTACCGATATCATTTAAGTCAAATGATTTTCTTTTAAAACAACTTTACTCAAAAGGACTAATTGATAAATCAATGATTGAAGCAATGAGAGACACTGAAAGAACTGTCCTGTATAATGTTGTACAGGCAGATGGTTCTATTGTTTCTCTTAAGAAGAAAATTACCAAAGATGACTTTAGCAATCTGTTAGATAATCCGTATTTTTCGATTATATTTTAATATGGATGTACCACAGATGATAGATTTAGATAAAGTGAACAACGTTTGGGCAAGAATTTAAAAATATTAAGACTGCAAAAACGATAATCAGGCAATAAACTATGTTCGCGCACCGCGACTGCGGTGAAAAGGCGACAGGAAGTCGCCGACAGCGAACGAAGCCGCCTTTGAGGCTCTGGAGGAATTGAAATGAGCCGATAAACAGTAAATTTGAGCCTATATGCAGCCCTTTTTATCTTATTTTGAGCCGATAAATTCAATTTTTAAATAAATATGAGCCGATATATTGGATTTTTGAGCCTATATATTGTATTATTTATGTAAAGATGAGCCGATAAAAAGGGGGCTGTTAATGGAATACCTGCTTTATAAAAAGAACATTCCTTTACTTAAGTATAAGGAAGAAAAAGGTTATATCGAAGTTCAGAAGGTTTTTAATAAAGAGCATTTGCCGGTTGCCCTTTTTATAAATGGAAAAGCTTCTGATGAAAACCTTTATGCCCTTAACGAAAAAATGGAACGCTTCCTTAATAACCGGCTTATCCCTTCAACTCGTCCTAATTTTAAAGAGGCGCTTAAAGAACTGGGAATTGATTCAAATTATGAACTTGCAAAAAAAAGTTTTTTTCTGAGCCTGACAGATCAGTACTGGATTTGTCCACTGGAGTTAAAGGATAAACTTTTTTGGGAAGACATAAATTTCTTTGCAAATGAATACAACTCTGATATTGGTATCAGGCTGGTAAATAATTCAGAAAGCCTGAATAAAAATTCTAATTCCACTTCACCGGATAATGCAACTAATGGTGAACTTGCAAAAAGATGGCACAGGGAAGGCGGCGTTAACTATCTTGAAAAAGCGGGAACAGGAAGTGAACAGCTGGAGCCGGTGAACGAAGTTCTTGCATCAGAAATTTGCAGGCGCCTGGGTATTCCTTATGTGCCATATTTTTTTAAGGAAAGGGCTGGAAAATATTTTTGTGACTGCCCTGATATGGTGGATCAGACATGTGAACTGGTTCCTATGGATGCCGTTTATGAAGACCTGCATTTAACTGAAGAAAACTTTTACGATTATCAGCAGCTTATAAATCGTTGCAGTCAGATGAATATTCCCAATGTAGAAGAAGATTTGCTTAAAGTACTTCTTCTGGATTTTATTATTGCAAATGTGGACCGACATTCCTACAACATAAGCTTTATCCGCAACTCAAATACCCTTCAGTGGAAAGGACTGGCTCCGGTTTACGACAGTGGAAAAACCATGTTTTTAGATGAAATGGATTTTGAAATAGCAATGACTTCTTCCGGACAGATAAAAGCAAAACCCTTTTTTAATACTCAGGCTGAACAGATAAGTAAACTTCCTTTTTATAAAATTGCTTCTTCTGTAAATCTGGACAAGCTTGAAGGAATTGATCAGTGGTATGCAGATTTTTTAAAACCTCTTAAAAGAATTCCACAGGAAAAAAAATCAGCTCTTGTAGAAAAACTGTCCCAGAGAATTCAGGAAGCAAAAGAAATCTTACAGAGCCTGGCTTCTTCACAAAAGGTAAAAAATAAAAAAGCATCTTCTGTTCAACTTGTATTTGAAGCCCTTAAAAGAAATCCTGGACAAACTAAAGAAGAACTTTCAAATTCAACAGGACTTTCAAGAGCTACCATTACCAGAGCTTACGCCCTTCTTGAAAAGAAAGAAAAGATTGAACGAATTGGGTCCAATAAGACCGGCTGGTGGAAAATCCTGGAGTAAAAAAAGCCCCGGGTGAAGTTCACTTAAAAAAACCTTACTTCATCCGGGGCAGTTATTAAAATTCAGTTTGTCAGCAATTAGAAAACAAGTGCGATACCGATTCTAGGAATAGCTGAGAATCCTGAAACATCTCTGTCATCACTATCATTTGAATTATAACTGTCTTTAATATCATACTCGTAAATAATATATCCAGTGTTATAGTAGATGCCCAGATCAGCATAGAAACCTAAATGTTCTAAGATTTTATATGTAAAAGAAACCTGTGGACCTGCAAAACCGATAACTTCTCCGTAAGTTGTTGTTGCTTCAATACCTAGTAAATTGTTTGTTTCAGTATTTTCAAGAACCTGGACTCTAAAGCCAATGTTTCCGGTTAAAGAAAGAGTCATTTTGTCATCATGAATGAGTGAACCACCAAAGCCGGCTTCGATTTCAAAATCAAAACCAGTAAGGTCATCTTGATTAAGAATACTCTTGCAATCACTGTTGGTTGCATTTCCAAGTGCAGCACCAATCTTCCATGTGTAACCACTGTCACTAATATGAACATAGTCAACAGATGCACCATAAACACTTGAAGAAATATCTTCACCTTCTACTTCATAAGAATAAAGTGGAAAATAAGCTCCAAAGTGGAATGCATTTTCTGCAAATGCAGCAGTTACAGAAATAAGTGCAGCTGCAGCAAGGGTAATAAGTTTTTTCATTTTAAGCTCCTCTTTTGTGTAAATGAAAAATAGATTCCGGCAGTAAGAATAGCCGTTGCGTTATAAACGCTTAAGCTAATTTAAATTATCGAGAATATGTTGTCAACGAGATTTTCTGAAATACTAAAGGGGGCGTCCCGGCTGCCGCCGTCGGCTGTTTGAACTGAACCCCAAAAGTTGGACAGTTTTGGAGGTTATATGAGTAAAATATATACAACGGAATTCAAACTTAAAGTTGTACAAGAATACCAAAAAGGAGAAAAAGGAAGTACGATTCTTGGGCATGAAATGAATATTCATCCAAGTATGGTACTGTCT
>NZ_JAILGZ010000098.1 GCF_024696245.1 Treponema sp. | reverse complement strand
TCCTAAAAGTACCAGTCTTTTTTTTGAAGGTCCCGGTATAACAGTAGTTTTCATCACAATTCCCTATGATATTCAGCATGTGTGAAATTATTCACGCAATTATTACTGAATATAGAATCATTTTACATAGCTGATTTTTTTAAGTCCATCAGCTTAAAATACATAAAAGTGTATAATTTTCTGTTTTACTTTATATTTGTATAGGTAAATTGTAAAAATCGGTACTTTCTGTGATTTATTTCACATTAACTAGCACTGTTTAGAGGGATATACTGTGATAGAATTCACAATTATATACCTTAATTGATTCCCTGTTTTCTCATGTTCAGGGGGATAAAATATTCTTCTATATTTTTCTTCGATAAAAATTTCTCATTAAGCTTTTTAGATGATTTTCCTCCATATAATTAAATGTTGAAGAATTTATAGTTTTGCTTTTTTTAAATTAAATTGAGGGTGCAGCTTAAAAAATTTTAATTTGCACTTTTATCAGGTGAACTATATTTAACTTAACACAATAAGGGAAATATACGTTTTTATATTTATCATGCGGAACTTTTTAACAGTTTCTTTTTTTTTGCATGAGGAGGTTTTATGAAAAGGTATTTACTGAAAAAATCAGTCCTTGGAGTAATCGCTGTAGCAATGGGTCTTATGATTGCATGTTCTTCAGGTTATGATGATGGCAGCAGTAATTCAACTAATTATGGAAACAGTTCAGGTTCATCCGGTTCATCAAGTTCAGGTCTTAGTGCAGGAACAACTACATCCTATGATTCAACAGCAACTGTAGATACTGCAACTTATTCAAATGTTCTTTACCTGAATCTTAGTGATGGTACAATTTCTGATGACAATTCAACATGGCAGACTCTTTCTACTTCTGCCATAAAATTTTTTGAAGACACAGATGCTTCTACTGTTGTAAAAGTAAAGTACACTGAAGATGATTCCGGTGATTCAACTGGTTTGATAAAGGTTAATGCAACTTCCTTTAGCGGAGAACTGGCCATTTACATAAGCGGCACCATGACAAGTGGTGGTGTAAAGGTGCAGTCTAATGCTTTGGATGATATAGCCATTTATCTTAATGATGCAACAATTACTTCTTCCAATTATCCATGTCTTGAAGTAACAAAGGGTTCTGCTGCAAAAGTTTATCTTAGCGGAACTAATACTTTTGCAGACGGTCGTGCTTACGGTACAGGTTATGGAGAAGAATATTCAACTTCCAGCAGTGCAACTTACTATGATGAAGATTCGGCATCTTATGTAAGCTGTACAGTTGTAAAGGCTTATGTAAGTGAAGGTAGTGATTCCAAGGGTACACTGTTCTGTAAGGGTGACCTTACTATTGATGGAGATGGAAGTCTTTCTGTTACCCAGGCTTATAAGAGTTGTATTGCTTCCAAGGCAACCCTTACTATAGAAAATGGTACTTATACCCTTACTTCTACAGGTAAGCATGGTCTTGCAGGGGACACAAGTGTTGTAATTAATGACGGTGATATTACCTTTAGCGGAACAGGTGCAATTTCTTCAAGTGAATGCCGTAAGGCTACAGGTATTCAGACTGACACAGATGCCAGCACAAGTTCTGTTTATATAAATGGTGGAAGTCTTGATATTACAACTTACAACGGAAAGGGAATTAATTCTTCCAACGTTTATATTACCGGTGGTGAAGCTGAATATAATGTAACCGGTGTTACAAATTATACCAGTGACAATAATAAAACAGCTTCTTACTATGATGCAGATGGTGTTTATTATTCAAATACCAGCGTAACTTTTGCTCCTGAAGGAATTGAAGCAGCTTATGTAATGACAGTTTCCGGTGGAACTACAGAAGTTACAGCTTACGATGATGCCTTTAATATTAGTGAATCATCCGGAAAGTTTACCATGACAAACGGTTATCTTTATGCATATACTCCTTATGGTGACGGCATAGACTGTAACGGTTCTATTTATGTAAAGGGCGGTTACATTGTAGCCTATGCACCTACAGGTTCAGAAGATGCCCTGGATTGTGGAGATTCAGATAAGATTTATGTAACAGGCGGATATATTGGTGGAGTATGCGGTTCTTCTAATGGAGCCAGCAGCTTAAGCACCAGCGGACAGAAGGTTCTTTACTTTACAGGATCTTCTTCAAATTCAAATATGGGCGGACCTAACTCAAGTTCTTCTTCAAGTTCTTCATTCAGTAAGGTTGCAGTTTATGTCAGCGATTCCTGTGTTTATGCCTTTACACTTCCTTCTTCAAGCTTTGGTATGTGCATGATAAGCTGTCCTTCATTTACAAGCTCTTCTTCTGGTGATTACACCTGTAACACATCACCAACCTTCTCTGGTGGAAGTAACTTTAACGGACTTTACACAAGCCTGCCGACTGTAAGTACAGGAAGCACGACAAGAACGGCCAGTATTAAATAATCATAAGCTTTTCTTATAAAACTGAATATTTTTTTTCCTTACGGTTTGTGATAGAATTATTTAAGATGACTGTAAGGAGAAAAAATGAGTTCGGAGTTTGATGCAGTAATTCTTGATATTGATGGAACAATATGGAATACCACAGGTCTCGTAGCTGTTGCATGGAATAAGGCAATTGATTCAACAGGTTTTAATGCCCGTAAGGTTAATGCCCAGATGCTTCAGCAGGAATTTGGAAAGACTATGGATGTGATTGCCATGGATCTCTGGCCTGATCTTGAAAAGGACAAGAGGGATATTCTTCTTGCAGAATGTTGTACGGAAGAACAGGTTGCCATCAGGGAAAATACTCTGGATATTACTTATCCCGGTGTAGTAGAAACCATTGCCGAACTTAGCAGTCAGGAAAATTTTTACATCGTAAGTAACTGTCATGCAGGTTATATTGAACTTATGATGGAAAAAACAGGCCTTACTCCTTACATTAAGGATTTTGAATGTTACGGAAGGACAGGCAAGGGTAAGGCAGAAAACCTTCTTATGCTTAAGGACAGAAATCAGCTTACTTTTCCTCTTTATATTGGTGATACTCAGGGGGATTGTAATGAATGTCTTAAGGCAGGTATCAGTTTTGCCTGGGCATCCTATGGTTTTGGAAAGGCCTCTTCTTACTTTAAGGAACTAAAGAAATTTTCTGATTTAAAAAATATTTTAAAATAGCACTGGAGACACTATGCTTTTTATTTTTGATATGGGTGGAGTTGTTACTACAACTGCTAAGCTGGATTCTCAGATTGAAGAAATTCTGGGAATATCACACAAGGAATTTCTTTCTTACTGCGGCGCTTCCTGTCCGGAAGATGCTTCTGATCCTTCTAAGACAAATCTTTTTACCATGTGTTCAGACGGAATTATTGACTGTAAGGAATTCTGGAGAATCTTTTCTGAACGCAGCGGAATTAAAGTTACTACTGACTGGTGGCACTGGCTTTTTCATCCCCAGCTTAATAAAAAAACTGTAGAACTGATTGCCCTTCTTAAAGAAAAGGGACACAGGGTTATCTGCGGTACCAATACTATTTCAAGTCATTATGCAAATCATATAGAAAGGGGAGACTACACTTACTTTGATCAGACATATGCTTCCTGCTATATGGGAGTATCAAAACCTGACATAAAATTCTGGCAGCTTATTTTGCAGGCAGAAAATACCAGGGCAGAGGATGCTGTCTTTATTGATGACAGAAAGGATAATGTTGATGCAGCTGCTTCCCTGGGAATAAAAGCTTTTGTATTTACTGATGCTGACAGCCTTAAATCAGATTTGCAGAAGGCAGCTTTAATCTGATTTTTATTTAATTATTTTAAGAAAGCACGGCTTTAGAAGATAATTATTTTCCTTAGCGGTGCTTTTTTTGTCTTACGGGCTTGCATTATATATAATTATATGCTTATATGTTTATATAAACATATAATTAAGGAGTTTAAGAAGAATGAAAAAGACTGTTACTTCCATTAAGGCTGATGAAACAATGCTTTTTAATCTTGCTGAACTGTTTAAGGTATTTGGTGATTCTACAAGGGTAAAAATACTTCATTCCCTTTTAAATACAGAACTCAGTGTAACAGAAATTGCCCAGAAGCTTATGATGACCCAGCCGGCAATAAGTCAGCAGCTGAGGGTATTAAAATCCAGCGGTCTTGTTAAGTTCCGCAGGGAGGGCAAGCTTGTTATGTATTCCCTTGCAGATGAGCATGTAAGCCTGATTCTTAATATTGGAATTGAACATCTTTCTGAATAATTTTATCGAGTTATTCATGGAAATATTTATGCAAATATTTATGGAGGTAATTTATGAAGAAAACTGATTCCTGCAAAAACAATATAGATGAAGAAAAAATCAGTGACTGCTGTCATTCAGATGTGCATGAAGAAAAGCACAGGCATAGTCACGGAGAGCATCACTGCTGCTGCTGTCACGATGACTGCTGTGATGAAGATGATGAAGGCGGCGAAGAAGAGGAAGATGAGGAAGAAGACAGCTTAAAGAAAATTATTATTGCAGCCCTCTTTTTTATTTGTGCCATACTGGTAGAAAAACTTCCTTTCTTTGATTCTTCAAAAGTTACTGTAAGGGCTGTATTTCTTTTTGCTTACTTTGCGGCTTACATGCTTACAGGATTTTCTGTTCTTAAAGGTGCAGTGGTAAATATTATACATGGTGAATGGTTTGGAGAAGAATTCCTTATGTCCATTGCTGCTGTAGGTGCAATCATTATGGGAGAGTACTCAGAAGGTGTTGCCGTAATGATTCTCTTTCAGTTAGGTGAATATCTTGAAGACAAGGCTGTGGATCATTCAAAGCACTCTATTTCTGAGCTGGTAGAGCTTAGGGCTGATACTGCAAACATAAAGGCAGACGGTCAGTTAAAGGAAGTTGCTGCAGAAAGTGTAAGGAAGGGTGACATAATTGTAGTAAAGGCCGGAGAGAGGATTCCTCTTGATGGTAAAGTTATCAGTGGCCGTACTATGTGTGATACTTCTGCCTTAACAGGTGAAAGCATTCCCCGTGATATTGCAGAAGGTGATATGGTTCTTGCCGGCTTTATGAACGAAAACGGAGTAATAGAAGTTCAGGTAGAAAAAGAATTTTCAGAAAGCTCTGTCAGCCGTATTCTTAAAATGGTTCGTTCAGCTCAGTCTAAAAAAGCCCGCAGTGAAAAATTCATAAGAAAGTTTGCAAAGGTTTATACACCTCTTGTTTGTCTTGCAGCCCTTAGCCTTGCCTTACTGCCTCCCCTTATTCTTGGTGGAACAAAAGAAGTATGGCAGAGCTGGATTTACCGTGCCCTTGAACTTCTTGTAGTTTCCTGTCCATGTGCCCTTGTAATTTCAATTCCTTTAAGTTTCTTTAGCGGCATTGGTCTTGCTTCAAGAAAGGGTATTCTTATTAAGGGTTCCAATTACATAGAAATGCTCAGCCGCTCATCAGTTGCTGTCTTTGATAAAACCGGAACTTTAACAAAGGGAACTTTTGAAGTAACTAAAGTAAATCCCCTTCCTTCTTCCGGATTATCAGAAGCTGAACTTGTAAAAATTGCAGCCCATGCAGAGTATTATTCTGAACATCCCCTGTCCCGTTCCCTTAAAAAAATTCACTCCTGTCCTGACTGTCTTAAACTGGATGTAAAAAACGCAGAAGAAATCAGTGGACACGGAATAAAGTGCAGGCTTGATGGAAGCCTGGTTCTTGCAGGTAATGACCGCCTTATGATTAAGGAAGGGGTGGAAGGTTTTGTAAAGGAAAGTTCTGCAGAGGGTAGCGTGATATATGTTGCAAAAGATGGTAAGTATCTGGGAAGCATAATCATCAGTGATGTAATAAAAGAAAATGCGGCAAAAGCAATTTCTCTCCTTTATAAAAACGGCATAAAGAAAACCGTAATGCTTACGGGAGACAACAAGGCAGCTGCAGAAGACTGTGGTAAAAAAACAGGAATAAGTGAAGTTTACAGTCAGCTTTTACCAGACGGAAAACTTGAGCTTATGGAAAAATTTATTGCAGAAAAGAAAAAGGGTCAGAGTGTAATTTTTACCGGAGACGGAATAAATGATGCCCCTGTTTTAAGCCGCAGTGATGTAGGAATTGCAATGGGTGCAATGGGAAGTGATTCTGCAATAGAAGCTGCTGATGTGGTAATAATGAATGACAATATAGAAGCTGTTTCAGAGGCAGTGAAAATTTCGAAAGTTACAATGAAGAATGTAAAGGAAAATACTTTCTTTTCTTTGTTTACAAAAATTGCTATCATTGTTCTCTGTGCACTGGGATTTGGAAACATGTGGCTTGCAGTCTTTGGAGACGTAGGTGTTACAATGCTGGCTGTCCTTAATTCAATCCGTGTACTTAGAAAATCAGTTTAATGCAGAAGGTTTAATATGATTCAGCTGGTAGCTTTTTTAGGAAATTATGGAAAGGAATACGAGAATACCCGTCATAATGCAGCATGGCTTTTTGAAAAGTCTCTTTCTTTTTCTTCATCTTTGTCTTATCAGAATAAGTTTAAGGCTGAATTTGCCACGGCTGATTACGAAGATATTGTAAGACGTCTTAACGGTGGAGAGTCAAAGGCTCTTCCTGAAAATGCACCAAAAAAGCTTTATTTTATGAAGCCCCTTACCTACATGAATCTTAGTGGAGAAGCTGTAGGAGAAGCTGCCAGATTTTATAAAATACCTGCTTCTGACATTCTTATTGTTCACGACGAAATTGAACTTGCTCCCGGAATATTAAGCCTTAAGTGGAGTGGTGGTCTTGGAGGTCACAATGGTCTCAGGTCTGTAAAATCTGTTTTTAATACAGCTGATTTCTGGCGTCTTCGTATTGGTGTCGGAAAGCCTGCTGACGGAAATGTTGCTGACTATGTTCTTGGCTCTTTTACTCAGGACGAGATGATTACCCTGTCTCAGGTATTTGTAAAATGCAGTGAACTTTTTAGTAAAATGCTTACTGCTAAGGATATGGACAACCTGTTAAAATCCTGGTCTAAAGTAAAGCTTTAATCAGGTTTTATTAATTTTAGTGAATAGAGGGATTTAATACTGTACTTTTGTATAGTATTAAATCCCTTTTTTTATTAATTAAAAGTTTTTGTTAGGTTCAGGTAATTTTTTTTAAAGATTAGTGGGTTAATATTTAAATAGGGAAAAAATCAAATTTAATTGAGAGGTATAAATGAAGAATTTCCTTACTAAATCCATCAGTCGTCAGCTTGCCCTTTCAATAGGAACTGTTCTTTTTGTTTTGCTTGTTGCATGTGCTTATTTAATTACAACAACAGTTGATTCAGCTTTTGAAAAAGTTTCTGAAAATTATCTTGCTTCTACTGCAGCCCGTTATGGTGAAAGTACTGAAAAAATTCTTACTATGGAATTTAATGTTGCAAAAACCCTTCAGGCTTCACTGGAAACTTATAAACATATTCCTGTAAGGCAGCGCCGCAATTACATTAATAATCTTCTTAAACATACCCTGGAACTTCATCCGTCTCTTGTAGATGCTTACTGTGTCTGGAAACCGGATACCCTGGATGGTCTTGATGCAGAATATGTAAATTATGATGAAACTTATGATAATACAGGCCGTCTTATTCCTTACTGGACTAATGACGGAAAAAATATTGAATGTTGTGCACTTACTGATTATGAAGGCAGTTTCTGGTATGAAGAGCCAATGGCTGCCAACAGGGGTATTTTGATTCAGCCTAACCCTTATGAAGTTGGAGGAGAACTTATCTGGGTTTGTGGTGTAGCTTTTCCTATTCATGATCCTGATGGAAATGTAGTAGGTATGCTTGGTGTTGATATGTCCCTGGATGCACTTTCCGGAATCCTTAAGAATGCTCAGATTTATGATTCAGGTTATCTTTCACTTATTGCTCACACAGGTCTTATTGCCGTAACAAAAGATCATAGTCAGGAAGGTCAGCTTAGTTCTGAATTCTCCAGCGGAAGTACAGCCTCTATGTTTAAGACCTCAGCTTCTACAAAAGAATATTTTTCTTTTATTGATAAAATTGAAGGCCAGACCTATATGTGTTTTTATGAACCTCTTGATGTTGAAGGTGCAGATGAAACCTGGTTCCTGGGTGTAAATGTTCCTCAGAAAGAAGTTTATGAAGACGGAAAACGTATTTCTAAAATAGTAAATTTTATTTTTGCAATTACCCTGATAATTGTTATTGCCCTCAGTTACTTTATTATCCGCCGTGTTGTAAAGGAAATGAACAAGGGTGTTGCTGCAATGAAAAATATTGCTCAGGGTGATGGTGACCTTACAGTCCGCATGGAAGTCAAAAATGAAAATGAACTTGGTCACATGTATACTTACTTTAATCAGACTATGGAAAAAATTCAGGATTCCATTTCTCTTGTTAAGGATGTAAATCTGACAATGCAGAAAAATGGTCTTGCTCTTGCAGATAACATGAACGATACTGCAGCTTCTGCAAATCAGATTACTGCAAACATAGAAAGTGTTAACCGTCAGGTTCAGCAGCAGGGTAACAATGTTCGTGAAGCAACTGAATCCATGGCTTCTGTAAATAATGCAGTGAAAGCTCTTGTTGATGACATTCAGAGTCAGAGTTCCTGTGTTGTTGAATCTTCTTCTGCTATTGAAGAAATGGTTGCAAACATTAAGTCTGTCACAGGTATTCTTCAGAAGAATGGTGAGACAATTAAACTTCTTGAAAGTTCTTCTGAAAACGGAAGGAACAGTGTTGAAGGTACAGTTCTTTCTACACAGAAAATTAAACAGCAGTCAGAGATTCTTCTTGAAGCCAGTTCTGTAATTCAGAATATTGCCAGCCAGACAAACCTTCTTGCCATGAATGCAGCAATCGAAGCCGCTCATGCAGGAGAAGCAGGTAAGGGATTCTCTGTAGTTGCAGATGAAATCCGTAAACTGGCAGAAGATTCAAATCAGCAGGGTAAGGCAATTACAACAAACCTTACGGAAGTTCTTTCAAGTATTAACGAAGTTGCAGATTCAACAGCAGCCCTTCAGGAAATTTTTACTAAGATTTATACACTTACCCAGCAGGTTTCCCAGCAGGAACTTACTATTATGAATGCCATGCAGGAACAGTCAGAAGGTGGTACTCAGGTACTTACAGCAATTAAGCAGATAAATGATGTTACTGTAAACGTAAAGTCAGGAAGTGATTCCATGCACAGGGAAAGCCTTGCCATTAACGAAAAGATGGAACACTTGTCCCGTCTTACAGATGAGATTACTTCAAGTATGGAAGAAATGTCACTGGGTATTGAAACCATTAACAATTCAATTAACAGTGTAAACGATCTTACCCGCCTTAACACCCAGAATATAGAAAAGCTTGGTGCGGCAGTAGGTAAGTTTAAGGTTTAAGCCTTAAAAAGTCACTTGTAAGAATCGGAACTGAAATAAAAAATGATTTTGTACTTGCTTGACCTTTAATCTTGAATAAGCTAGAGTAAGTACAACATCAAAGGCGATGTACAAATTCTTTTTTTCTTCTTAGGGAGAAAGAGTCTGTACATCGCTTTTTTTATTTTGGAGGTTATAAATGACAAATGTTCCTGAACTTTTCGGAAGCATGGTTTTTAATCAGAGCGTAATGAAACAGCGCCTGCCTAAAGAAACATTCAAGCTCCTCAAGAAGACACTTGATGATGGTGCACCTCTTGAACTTGATGTAGCTAATGTTGTTGCTCACGCAATGAAGGAGTGGGCTATTGAAAATGGTGCTACACACTTTGCTCACTGGTTCCAGCCTCTTACAGGAATTACTGCAGAAAAACATGATTCTTTCATTAATCCACAGGATGATGGAAGTGTAATAATGACCTTCAGTGGAAAGGAACTTGTTAAGGGTGAACCTGACGCTTCTTCTTTCCCTTCAGGCGGACATCGTGCAACTTTTGAAGCCCGTGGTTACACAGTATGGGATCCAACTTCATATCCTTTTATTAAGGAACACACACTTTGTATTCCTACAGCTTTCTGTTCTTACACAGGTGAAGCTCTTGATAAAAAAACTCCTTTACTTCGCTCAATGGAAGCTCTTGATACTCAGGCAAAAAGAATCCTTAAGCTCTTTGGTAAGGAAGTAAGCCATGTTGCTACAACTGTAGGACCTGAACAGGAATACTTTATTGTTGATCATAAACTCTGGGAACAGAGAAAAGACCTTCGTATGACAGGACGTACCCTTTTTGGTGCAAAGCCATCTAAAGGTCAGGAAATGGATGACCAGTACTTTGCAGCCCTTAATCCACGTATCGTAAAATACATGGAAGATCTTAATGAAACTCTCTGGAAGTACGGAGTCCTTTCTAAGACAGAACACAATGAAGTTGCTCCTGCCCAGCACGAAATGGCTCCAATCTTCAGCACAACAAATCTTTCTGTTGACCAGAACCAGCTTACAATGGAAGTAATGAAGAAAGTTGCAAAGCGCCACGGCCTTGAATGCCTTCTCCACGAAAAACCATTTGCAGGTGTAAACGGAAGCGGTAAACACAATAACTGGTCAATGTCTACAAATGAAGGCGAAAACCTTCTTGAACCAGGCAAGACTCCGGAAAGCAATGCTCAGTTCCTTCTTTTCCTTACAGCTATCCTTAAGTCTGTAGACGAAAACCAGGACCTCCTCCGTATTTCTGTAGCAAGTGCCGGAAACGATCACCGTCTTGGAGCAAACGAAGCTCCTCCAGCAATTATTTCCGTTTACCTTGGTGATGAACTTTACAAGGTTCTTTCTTCTATCGTAGAAGGAAAACCTTATTCAAATGATAAGACTTCAAAGATGACAATCGGTGTAGATGTTCTTCCACCAATTCCAAAGGACTCTACAGACCGTAACAGAACTTCACCATTTGCATTTACAGGTAACAAGTTTGAATTCCGTTCTTGCGGTTCAGCACTTTCTATTGCTGGTCCAAACACTGCCCTTAATGCAATCGTTGCCAATACCCTTAAAGTATTTGCAGATGAACTTGAAGGTGCTTCTAATTTTGAAAAGGCTCTTAATGCCCTTATCGAACGTGAAGTAAAAGCTCACTGGAGAATCGTATTTAACGGTAACGGTTATGATGAATCATGGAAGACAGAAGCTGCTAAACGCGGACTTATGGAACTTAAGACTCTTCCTGATGCAATGGCTCATTACCTTGATGCAAAGAATGTTAAACTTTACACAGACATGGAAGTTTACACAAAAGAAGAAATGGAAAGCCACTACGAAATCAAACTTGAAAAATATGCACAGGTTCTTAACATTGAAGTTAACACCATGCTTGAAATGATTTCTAAGGATATCCTTCCTTCTGCATACAAGTATATTTCTGCAGTTTCAAAAACTGTTATTGACCTTAAGGCTGTTGTTCCTGGAGCAAAAGCTTCTGCTGAAGTTTCCCTCCTTGCAAAACTTGATGGCCTTACAAGCGAACTTGCTGTTAAGGCAGATGAACTTTCAAGAAAGCATCTTTCTGCTAAATCAGCAGGTGATGCAATGGCTGTAGCAAGAGCTTATGTAGATTCTGTATTACCAGCAATGGCAGAAGCCCGTGCAGTAGCTGATGAGATGGAGCCTTTAATCGGAGAAGATTACAAGCCATTCCCATGCTACGAAGATCTTCTTTACAGAATATAAGTCAGTAACTTTTACTAAAAAATAATTTTAAGGGCCGGTTCTTCCAGCCCTGATTTAAGACAATTTATTTTGCACAATGGCGTGCGTTTTTTTAGCGGAATAATTATCCGTTTAAAAGGCGCACGCTTTTTTTATATATGGAGGTAATTTTTATGGATGTAAGTGAATTAGCAACACAAATATCCAGTGTCAGCGGTGACATATGGAGCGTATGGTTCCTTGCTGGAGCTGCATTAGTATTCTGGATGCAGGCCGGATTTGCTATGGTAGAAGCAGGTTTTACCCGTGCTAAAAATACCGGCAATATTATTATGAAAAACCTTATGGACTTCTGTATTGGTACAGTAATGTGGTTCATCATTGGTTCTTCATTAATGCTTTCTTATACAGATCCTGTTACAGGGGAAGTAAGCAAAGGTATCTGGTCTGTAATTGGTAAGCCTGGATTCAGTGTATTCTCTGAATATGCTTCTTTTGACTTTTCTGGTTTTGTATTTAACCTTGTATTCTGTGCCACAACAGCAACAATCGTATCTGGTGCTATGGCAGAACGTACAAAGTTCTCTACATACTGTCTTTATTCAGCAATCATTTCTGGAATTATTTATCCTGTAGAAGCTCACTGGGTATGGGGAGGCGGTTTCCTTGCACAGATGGGATTCCATGATTATGCAGGTTCAGCTTGTATCCATATGGTTGGTGGTATCTGCGCCCTTATTGGTGCATGGCTCTTAGGTCCACGTATCGGAAAATTTGTAAAGAACAAGGCTGGTAAAGTAACAAAGGTAAACGGTTTCCCTGGATCAAACATTGCAATGGGTGCCCTTGGTGTGTTCATCCTCTGGCTGGGCTGGTACGGATTCAACGGTGCTGCTGCAACTGATGTTCCTACATTAGGATCTATCTTCCTTACAACAACTGTTGCACCTGCTGTTGCTACTGTTACAGCAATGATCTTTACATGGATTAAATATGGTAAGCCTGATGTTTCTATGTGTCTTAACGCATCCCTTGCCGGACTTGTTGCAATCACAGCTCCTTGTGATGTAACAGACTGTGCTGGTGCTGCAATCATCGGTCTTGTTGCAGGTCTTCTTGTAATCTTTGGAATCTGGCTTCTTGATCATATTCTTCATATTGATGACCCGGTTGGTGCTGTTGGTGTTCATATGATGAATGGTATCTGGGGTACAATTGCAGTAGGTCTTTTTGCTACAGAAAGTGCACCAGGTTTTGCTCTTGCAGGAATTAAGGAAGGTGTATTCTACGGTGGTGGATTAAGTCAGCTTGGCCTTCAGCTTGAAGGTATGGGAATTATCATTCTCTGGACAGTTGTAACAATTACAATCGTATTCCTTCTTCTTAAAAAGACAATTGGTCTTCGTGTAACAAAAGAAGAAGAAATCATCGGTCTTGATAAGCTTGAACATGGTCTTGCTTCTTCTTATGCAGGATTTGCAATGACATATTCTTCAGAAGAAATTGAAGAAGCTAAGAGTGCAGGTTTATCTCTCGATGAAAGTGTAAGTGTTGTTCAGGTTCCTGAAACAATTCCATCTTCACGTGCAGATTCACTTCATAAAGTTGTAATTATTACCCGCCAGAATAAGTTTGAGGCTCTTAAGAATGCCATGAACTCAATTGGTGTAAACGGTATGACTGTAATTAACGTAATGGGCTGTGGTATGCAGCATGGTGCAAGTGAATATTATCGTGGTGCACCTGTAAGCATGACCCTTCTTCCTAAGATTAAAGTTGAGATTGTTGTTTCTAAAGTTCCTGTTGATCTTGTTGTAGAAACAGCAAAGAAAGCTTTGTATACAGGTCATATTGGTGACGGTAAGATTTTTGTTTACCCTGTAGATGATGTTGTAAAGGTTCGCACTGGTGAATCGGGATACGACGCTCTTCAGGATGAAGACTAAAAAATCGTAAAAATTAAAAAGTAATTTTTCTGGCTGCCCTGAATCTCCGTAACTCCGGGTTTTAGGGCGGCCTTTTTATTGAGGGTTTATTACAAAACCCTCAAAACGGCGAAGTCAAGACTTTAAGCGTGAGCGTGCCTTGACTCGACGTATTTTATATAATTATATTTTCGTGCTATAATTTTTTTATGGCTGCAAACATTATAGAAGCAATGGAAAAATTCAGCAGGAAGATGGAGTCCTTTAAAAAATCTGATGATAAAAAAAATCCCCTTCCTGAATCTGCTGACCAAAAATTACAGAAGAGAATTAATCTTACGGAAGAAGAGCGCCTGGCTGCAATAAAAAATGAATATGAAAATTTTAAAAATCCCCTTAGTCGGGAAATTGAAAGTGATGAAGAAGCCCTGCTAAAAGCTTACGAATTATTTACAGCCCTTAATGAATTAAAAAAATCTTTTGAGGGACAGGGGGCCTCTTTAAAATCCTGTCAGATAGACTGCAGCCTCTGTCATAAATCTGAATATACAAAACCTGCCTGTTCTAAATTTATTTTTTTACAGTGCTGGTTATATTTTGAAAAAAATATCAGGGATTATATTCCTGTGATTGAAGAAAATAAAAATGGAAGCCATGACATAGCTTTTGCTGATGCCGAAGACTTCCATTTTTATTCCAGGGAAAAAGAAATCTGGGAAAGTATTGCTGCCCTTTATTAGAACTTTTTACCAAGAATGGCAAAGCTGTTGTAGTCAAAGCTTTCTACTGAACCGATAAAAACGGCACCTTTGCTTTTAATTCCAAGGATTTCGCCTTTCTTAACATAGATGTGGTAACTGCAGGGAGCAGTTGTTTTTGAAGGAATGGAAACTGTAAGACGGAACATTGTTTCGTTTACAGGAATGATTTCTGTTATGGAAGCTTCTTCACTTTCTGCAGGGAGTGAGAAATATGTTCTTGAAGAGGAGTTCATTAAGGACATGGTCTGGGTTGTGTAAAAGGTAAAGGTCATCTGATCATCTTCCGGCTGCTTTACGCTGTCTTTTTTTGCAGGTGCAGTGGAAGCTGCAGTGGAATTTGAACCAGAAAGGTTTGTACTGCTTTCTGAAGATGCCTGTTTTTCTGCTGCAGTCTGTGGGGCAGATACAGTCTGTGCTGGAGAAACAGATTGACTTGTGCCTGGATTTTTAGCAGCCGGGGTATTCTGTGAGAAGACAAGATTTGCTGTGTAAAATAAAATTGCTGTAAGAATCAGTTTTTTCATGTAAAACTCCTTGCTAATCGTTATAATAAAATATCTTTTAAGGAGATTCAAATGAAAAAACTAACACTTTTGTTTATTTCTTCACTTTTTGCATTTTTTCCATTCAGCCTTTGCGGCTATGTTTATTCTCAGGATTTAACCAGCCCTGCAGATAATGGTCCCTCATCTGTAAGTCCTGCCATTATTCCTGAGACTGTAGAAAAAGAGGAACTTTTATCTTTAATGAATAAAACTCATGGTGAAGTAATTGAACTTCTTGGTGCTCCTGATTACATAAGAAAAAGCACTGGCCAGACACTTTTCTTTATTCAGGGTACAACAGTTTATTCTGATGATTATGTTAAGGACTGTGTTGAATTTGTTTACAAAGACAAAAAAATCAATGTCCTCTTTGATGATCAGGGAAGATTTTTAAGGCTCTTTAACAAATACTATTACAACCGCGAAGCAAGTATTGTTGGAAGCGAAGGTACTTTAAGGGCAACAGGAGTAACTTTCTATTCAGGCTGCTCTGATGATTATGAACTTCCATATGGTCTTTCTTTTGATGACAAGCTGGCAGATGTTTTTGAAAAGCTTGGTAATCCCCTTAAGTATACCCCTCAGCTTGTTACTTATGAATTTGCAGTTGATGATGTAAAAGGCAGTCAGCGTCCTCAGGATGTAAAGATTGCTACAGAAAACTATCCATATTTTACTGTAAATAAAATTTACGATACTCTTGAAATTGGTTTTGAAGAAAACAAAATAGTATCCCTTAAAGTAACCCGCTATCGTTCCTACAACATGCATTCGGAGAATTAAATGTACCTGCTAGTAATCAGACAACTTGCCATAATGCTTGCAATTGCAGTAAGCGGATTTGCTGTTACCAGAGCCTTTAAATTTGGAAAGACTGAACAGCAGTATGTAAGTAAAACACTTTTATATTTTATAAATCCCTGCCTTATTCTTGGAAACTTTAACCGTGACTTTAATGCAGGAGAACTCAGGGACTTTGCAGATGTCCTTCTCTATGCCTTCCTTATTCATTTTATAATGATTGCCATTGCCCTTGTATTTGTCAGGAGCAGGACAGAAGAAGGAAAGGAACTTGACTGTATAGACAGAATTGCCGTTGTTTTTACAAACTGCGGCTTTATTGGCATTCCTCTTATTCAGGGTGTATTCCCTGGTCAGCCAATGGCAGTATTTTATCTTATTGCCTTTCTTACAGCCTTTAATATTTTTCTCTGGACCTTCGGATATTTTATTGTCTGCGGAAAAATTAATTTTAAAAAAATAATTACTAATCCAAATATTATTGCCCTTGTTGCAGGTATGCTTATCTTTATTGCACCTTTTAAGCTGCCTTCTGTTCTTGCCAATGGAAAAAGCGGTGTAATTGATTTTATTGCTTCAATGAATACAGCTACATCAATGATTTTACTGGGTATGCTTTTTGCAAATTATACCCGTCCTGGTGTAGAAAAAATATTTGGCCGTGTAGTAAGGCTTTGTCTTCTGCGCTATGTAGTAACAGGACTTGTAATGTTTGGGCTTACACTTCTTGTTCTAAAAAATATTACTTCTGTTGCAGATATCCGCATGAAGTGTTACGTAGCCTACATTGCAGCCCTTTGTCCTGTAGGTATGAGTGTTTCCAGTTTTGCAGTTGTCTTTCATAAGGATGAGTCTTACTCAGCCCTTCTTGTTCTGGTAACCAGCGCCTTGTGTGTAGTAACACTTCCTGTTTCTGTATTTTTACTGGAACAATTTCTGTAATCTTTATCTTTTTTAACGTAAAGTCTATACATGAATAAAAAGCCCGGCAGTTTTTTTATTATCAGCTGCCGGGCCTTGTATTTACAGGTGACTTATTTTAGTAACACTTGCTTTTAATTAAAAATAAAACTCACATTCAAAAGAGCAGACTTTTTTATCGCCTGAATTAATAAAGCCTGCAATAACAGTTTTTTCTTGAGAAGAAAGGTCTCCCATGATTTCAAGGTTCTGATTGTAAAGGGCTTCCTGGGAATAATTAATTCTTAAGGCCTTTAATGTTTTTTCTTTTAATTCATCAGGGAGAGGGTCAAAGGCAAAGGCACCGTATCTTGCATTGTTTGTATGACCGTTGGCATCCAGATCTGAGTAGCGGATTTTTCTGTCTTCAAGTTTTACCATGTTTTCCGGAAGATTAATTTTTTCCGGCTTAAGGCAGTCATGTTCTGTAACAGTATCAATTGGTGTCCTCATGGTAAACTTCTTGATAGGAAGAAGACGGCGGTTGTTTAAGTCAACCAAAAGCCAGGTGCTTAATCCTGAAACAAGTTTTTCTTTTGTATCAGTATCGATTATTTCGTAAGCACGTATAAACTGAAAGGCTTCACTCTTTTCTTCCCAGGTGCTTACTGTTACCTTCTGGTTTTCTACAGGCATGTGGTGAATCTTAAAGCTGTTTCTTGAAACAAGAATTGCAAGTCCTGCTGCAGTAAGGGTGTCACGACTCATGTTGCGCTGATTAAAATCTTCTACTGCAATATCTGAAGTAAGTTTTAAAAGTTCGTGAACGCTGAGATTTTTATTTTTGTCGCACTGACTAAAAGAAATCATTGTTTCTACGTTAAACTTAAAGCTCACATCTTCGTGCCACTGTCTGTAAATTACTTCTTCCATTTTTTAATTACTCCTTTGATAAATTATAATTGTTTTTAGTTTTCTGTTAAATGGTAGTACAAACCTTTCTTTTTCATTAACTCTTCGTGGCTTCCTTCTTCTGCAATGCTTTTGTTTGCAATGTAAAGAATCCTGTCTGCATTTTTAATTGTAGAAAGTCTGTGGGCAACGATAAAGGCTGTTTTGTCTTTAAGAAGAATGTCCAGGGCCTTCTGAATAAGAAGTTCAGTTTCTGTATCAATGGAACTTGTTGCTTCATCAAGAATTATTACAGAAGGATTTTTAAGTATGATTCTTGTAAAACTTAAAAGCTGTTTTTCTCCTGCAGAAAGTCCTGCTCCTCTTTCTTCAAGAAGGTGATTGTAACCGTCAGAGAATTTTTTAATAAATGTATCTGCATGAATTCTTTCTGCAGCTTCCATACATTCTTTATCAGAGGCATCTGGTTTTCCGTAGCGGATGTTATCAATAATGCTGCCCTTAAAAATAAAAGGGTCCTGCATAAGAACACCAATTTCGTGCCTTAAGGAATTAATTTTTACGTCCTTAATATTATGACCGTCGATTGTAAGGCTGCCTTTTTCAAAATCATAAAAGCGGGTAAGCATGTTTATGACAGTGGTTTTGCCGGCACCAGTTGGTCCTACAAGAGCAATAGTTTCTCCTGGTTTTACATGGAGGGTAAAGTGTTCAAGAACTGGTACTCCTTCTTCGTAAGAGAAAGTGACGTCATCAAAGTCCACCTGACCTTTAACGTTTTTAAAGGTAAAGGCATTTTCCTTGTCTTTGATTGAAATTGGAAAGTCTATGGTGTCAAAGACCTGTTCAAGATTACTTGTTACCTGAGCAAGATTTTGAATAAGAAGGGCAATCTGTGTCAGCGGGGTAGAGAAGATTCCCATGTAGCCGGTAAAGGCAACTACTGTTCCTGCGTCAATTGAACCGTTACCAAAAAGCATGGAAGCAAGGCTGGCTGCAAAAAGGGATAATGTTCCTATGTTCCAGAAAATTTCTGTTACAGGAGAATTAAGTTCTGCCACTGCAACAATGTGCTCCCACTGAACATAACACTTTGTATGAATGTCCTTAAGTGTTTTAAGACTGTCTTCGTCTTTGTTGGAGTTCTTGATTATTTTTTCTCCAATAAGGGATTCAACAAGAAAGGCACTTCTGTTGGAATTCTTAAAGCGGAGTTTTGTAAACATAGGCTTAAGGGCTTTACGTAAAAGAAGAACTGCAATCATCATTGGAATTGCCGATGCAAGAACAACCAGGGTAAGAGGCCAGCTTATACTGAACATAAATACCAGGGAGACAACAATCATTACAAAATAAATAAGAAACTGAAGTACAAAGTTAGAAAAGAAATTTGCCAGTTCATTAATGTAGTCTGTAACACGTACAACAATTTTTCCGTCCGGCCTTGAATCAAAATATTCAAAAGAAAGATTCTGCAGGTGGGTAAAAATATCCTTACGAATATTTGCAATTACTGAGTGTCCCATTTTTCCCATAAGGACCTGCTGAAAATAATTAAAGATAATTGTAATCAAGGCAAGAAAAGCCATGGAAGAAATCAGCAGTATAAGTTCCTTTGTATCCTTTGAATAAACTGTAGAGTTAACTATTCTTTTAAGAATTACGGGAGGAATCATTGCAAGAACGGAACCCAGAGTCATAAGGATGCAGACAGTGACAAAAATCTTTTTAAAAGGAAGAATGTAGGCAAGGGTTCTTGCAAACTGCTTTAAATCAATTTTTGTGTGTAATTCTTCGTCCTGAAAGTATGTATTTTTTTTAGCCATTTTAGTTTTCTCCATCAGACTTACTGCTGTCTGTACGTGCTGCAAGAGAGTCAAAGTCAACAAAAGAGTTGTGCTGCATTTCCTGAATCTTCCATACACCTGCAAAGTGTCCGTTAAGCTTTATAAGCTCATCAAAAGTTCCCCGCTCTGCAATGTTTCCGTCTTTCATATAAATGATTTCGTCACAGTCTTTTATTGAAGAAAGTCTGTGGGCAGAAATAAGAATTGTTTTTTCCGGATAATATTTTTTTACATCTGCAAGAAGTTTCTTTTCTGTTTCTACATCAAGGGCGCTGGTGGAGTCATCAAAAATAAGTACAGGAGAATTTTTCATAAGGGCTCTTGCTATGGAAAGTCT
>NZ_JAILGZ010000086.1 GCF_024696245.1 Treponema sp. | reverse complement strand
TCATATTGAAAATGTTCGTCTCGAAAAAACAGGAGAAATAGATTTTGCAGCTAACGGTAAAGCTTGTCTCCCTGACGGAAATTACATTTTTAACGGACAGTTCCAGGAAGGAAAGCATCATCTTGGTGAATGGGAAATCATCAATAATGCAAAAGCAGAAATCAGTGTTACAAAAGACCGTGCAAAGTATCTGTGTGTTACTTCTCCAAAAAATGCAAAGGCAGAAGATGTAATTGTTAAACAAAGCGGCATTAAACTTGAAAAAGGAAAAGCTTATGTAATTAAGTTTGATGCCTACTCTTCAAAAACTACAAGCATCACTGCAAGATTTGCAGGACTGACAAAAACAGAAAGAGTTCTTCCTCTGCCGGCTGCAAAGAAAGGAAAGGCTGCAAGTCCTAATCATTACCAGTGGAATTTTATTCCTGAAGAAGATATGACAATTGATTTTGAACTTCTTTTAGGAAGCAATGGTAATTCAATTTACGTAGACAATGTTTACGTAAAAGAAAATGCCGTACTCTCCAACGGAAGTTTTGAAAGAAAAATGACAGGCTGGGAACTTTATGCCCACCAGAATTCTTCTGCAGCTGTTAACATAATTGAATCAGAAAATTCTAAACAGGCAAGTGTAACAATAGACAGAACAGGAAACCTGGACTGGATGATTCAGTTAAAGCAGAATGGATGTCTTCTTGAAAAAGGAAAGAAATACAAAATTTCACTTAAGGCAAAATCAGATCTTAACCGTACAATCATGCTGGCACTTCAAAGAGACGGATCTAAAGATGACAACTGGTACCCTTATTCAAACACACTCCGCTTTGAAGTAACACAGGACTTTAAAGATTACCAGTGGACATTTGTTATGGGAGGCGACACTGATCCAAATGTAATCTTTACCATTTCCATGGGTGCAGTTTCTGACAAAATCATTAATACAAAACACACAATTGTTTTTGATGATATTAAAGTTGAAGAAATTGACGCTTCTAAAAAATAAAAAACTGTAAAAATTATCCGTAGCTTTGAAAACGGAAGGTTACCCCTCCTGAAGTTTTCAAAGCTACTTTTTTGTTTTAAAGGAGTAACAAATGAAAATAAAATTATTAGCAGCTACCCTTCTGTCTTTAAGTTTTATGCTTGTTTTTAACAGTTGTCTTGGAAATGCAGAAAAAGAAAGTCCCCAGGTAATACCGGAAGATCTTCCTGACGGCACACTGGCATCTGACCTTACAAGCATTCAGTTTGCATTAAAAATGCAAGCAGGCTGGAATCTGGGTAACACACTGGACGCATCTTCTACAGGTGATAAAAACAACAAGGGCCTTTCTACAGAAACAAGCTGGGGCATGCCAGCTACCACAAGACAAATGATTAATGCAGTAGCTGAGGCAGGATTTAGAACCATAAGGATTCCTGTTTCATGGCATAATCATATTATTGATTCAAACCTTACCATTGATCCTCAGTGGCTTGCCAGGGTAAAAGAAATTACAGACTGGGCTCTTGATAAAAACATGTTTGTAATCCTTAACATCCACCATGACAATATTACTTCAAGTCAGCTGGCAAACACCTATGGCTACACCTTAAACACAAACTCTTCTGAACAGGAAGAATCACTTAAATACATAAAGGCAGTGTGGAAGCAGCTTGCTGAATACTTTAAAGACTATGACCAGCATCTTATTTTTGAAGTTTTAAATGAACCAAGAAACAGGGACGGTGAAAACGACGGTTTTGCAATTCCATCAAATCTTTCCCAGCTGAACGGAATTATTGCATCTTACAATCAGGCTGCCCTTAATGAAATCAGGTCCACAGGTTCCGGCAACAGTCAGCGTTTTATTATGCTGCCATACTACGCAACTTCGGCCTGTGATTATTCAGGCTGGAGCTTACCTTCTGACACAGCCAGTGATAAGCTTTTAATCTCTGTACACGCCTACTGTCCTTACGACTTTTGCATGAGCAACACAAGTGATTCAACTTTTGAAGAAAGTGACGAAGGCTCTTCCATCGACTGGCTTTTTAATACAATAAAAAATCAGTGGGTTTCTAAAGGATACGGAGTAGTAATGGGAGAGACAAGTGCCTCTGATAAGAATAATCTTTCTGAACGTCTTGAATGGTTTGACTATTATTACAAGGCTGCAAAAAAGAATAAGGTTGCAGTAATTCTATGGGACAACATGGTAATCTCCAGCGCCAGCGGAGGCCAGGGAGACATAAACTCCGGAGAATGCCACGGCTACTTAAACCGTACAAACCAGACCTGGTACTTCCCTGCAATCATAGAAAAAATAATGTCAGTAACAAATTAAAACAAAGCCTGGTGCAAAACCCGGCAATTATGGATTTTGACACGAAGGTCAAATCGAAATATTTACATTAATAAACACTCTAAAAAAAACAGCGTGCCAAGGATGGCACGCCCCAAGCTTATGTAATATAACTGCGAGTTTTGCTTTAGCAAAACTCGTCAATAATTAATTTTGACACGGAGGTCAAATAGAAATATTTACATTAACAAACACACTAAAAATAAAAGCGTGCCAAGGATGGCACGCCCTAAGCTTATGTAATATAACCGCGAGTTTCGCATAGCGAAACTCGTCAATGATTCATTTTGACATGGATGTCAAAATGAATCATTCTTTTACCCCACCCACGGTTACACCGCTGATGATACTCTTTGAAAGGAAGAGGTAAATGATAACAAGCGGAACGATTGCCATACAAATTACCATGTATACCTGACCAAGATCAAAGCTTTTATAATCTGCACCACGAAGCTGTGCAATAATAATTGGGACAGTCTTTTTACTATTGCTATCGATTACAAGTGCTGGAGTAAAGTAATTGTTCCATGAACTTACAAAAGCAAAGATTGCCTGAACTGCAATAGCAGGTTTCATCATTGGAAGGACAATCCTGTTAAAAGTAAGGAATTCATTACAACCATCTACTCTGGCAGCTTCTACAATAGAAACCGGTAAAGTTGACTGCATTGCCTGATACATATAGAAGAATACAACAGGTGATGCGATTGCCGGAATATAGAGAGCAGCAAGAGAGTCCAGCATCATGATATTTTCAAGAAGTTTAATAAATCCCAGGGCAGATACCTGTGCAGGAATCATCATAACAGCAAGGATAAACTTAAATACAAACTTTTTACCCTTAAAGTTATACATGTAGATTCCATAAGCAGTCATTGCAGAGAAGTATGTTGTAAGAACAGCAGCCATAAAAGAAACATAGACACTGTTAAACATAGCCCTGATGATAGGAGTATTTTCATCCGCCATAAGATTCTTAAAGTTATTAAGAAAGTTAGTACCAGGCAGGAACGAAAAACCAAGCTGAATCTGAGAGTTAGTTCTTGTTGAGTTTATAATAAGAATATAAAACGGAAACAAAGAAACTATTGATAAAAAAATCATCACTGCATAACAAAGCACGCGCCTTATTTTGAGTGTAGTAAAAGTTCCATAACGAATCATTATCTTCCTCCCTTAGAAGTCTTATACTGTTTCATTGTAATTGCATAAACAGAGAAACTTAAAATACCGGTAATAACAAATGTAAGTACAGAAACTGCACCTGCCATACCGTAGTTTTTGTTAACAAGATGTTTGTTAAGGTACATGATGATTGTCATGCTTGTTCTGTCAGGGATACCTTCACCATTAGTAAGGATCTGAGGAATATCAAACATCTGGATACCACCAATCAAACTGGTGATAATTACATAAACAAAAATAGGAAGAAGAAGTGGAATTGTAATCTTAAAGAAAATCTGCAAAGGAGAAGCACCGTCAATACGAGCTGCTTCAAAGAGACTTTCATCAATACCCATAATACCTGCCATAAGAAGAATGGTTGTATTTCCATACCACATAAGACAGTTCATTATAGCAACAAGTGTTCTTACCCAGTTAGCCGATTCAAAGTAACGGATATTTTCTTCTATAACATGGAATCTCACAAGGATGCTGTTAACAGGACCATCAGGAGAAAACAATGTAAAGAAGAGCATAGCAAAAGCACTTGCCATAATAAGGTTAGGCATGTAAATAACAGTCTTAAAGAACTGCTTAAACTTTAACCTTAATTCTGAATTTGTAAACCAAACAGACAGTACAAGTGAAAATATAATCTGAGGAATGAAGCCAAGTATCCACATTACAAATGTATTTTTTGTATAGCGCATAATGTCAGATTTGAAAACTTCCTTAAAATTATCAAGTCCAACAAAATTTGGTCCTATTTCTTCAAGTCCGATTCTGTAATTTTCAAATAAACTGTTTACAAAAGTTGAAACCAATGGAATAAGAGAAAAAACAATGAATACAATGAAGAAAGGAGCTATAAAAAAATATCCCCATCTGTCATATGAAATACTTTTCTTCTTTTTCTTTTTAATATCGTCACTCATACTGTCCTCCTGACCAGTTATAACTATTCGCTTAACTCAGAATGTACTTCGATAACTCCCTTATAGAAATTCTTCCAGGCCTTATCAAGTGTTACATTACCGTTGAAATAATCAGCCATGAATGTCTGAATCTTTTCTGACATTGTCTGGTCATACATAGAAATATTGCTTCTGTCGATAGATTTTGCAGCTTCTACGAAGAACTTAATATGGTTCTGTCCACCAAGGAATTCATTCTTGTAGTCGCTCTTAGCAACAGCTTCCATTGCTGGAACGTTGTTTGTAAAGTCACCATACTTCATAGCAAGGTCTTTCATTGTGTCAGCATCGCAGCAGAGTGTATCCATGATCATTCTGATTTCATCGATATTGTCTGTTCCGTCAGCAGCACAAAGCCATGTACCACCCCATGAGAATGACTGTGGTCCCTTACAGAATGCCCAGTCACCATATGAACCGTTACCAAGCTTCTTTGCACCATCAGCATCAGCAAGAGAGTTACCAGCCATAGTAAAGTCAATGAACCATGCAGGTCCAAAGTAGCAGAATACTTTTCCGTCAGCTGACATACCCTTGTTGCTTTCTGGTGACCAGAGTGAAGCACGGTTATTGTATCCGAGGTCTGTATAGCGTTTTGTCTGATCAATCCAAGCTTTAATCTGTGGATCGATGTTTATTTTTCTATCCTTTGTTACCCATGAAGATTTCATGTTGTCAGAGAATGCGCGGAATGAATCATCATAACCAGAAAGCATGTAGTATCCCTTTGCCTTTGCTTTTGCAGCAACTGCATCAAATTTTTCCCATGAAGAGAGCATTGGACCAACTTTTTCTGGATCATCTGTACCAAGAACAGCCTTTGCAATTGAGCGTCTGTAAATAAGACCAGCTGGAGTAGCCTGCCAAGAAACACCCTTAAGTACACCATTATTGTCAGTCATAACATCCTGTGTATACTTATACTGGTTAGCAAGCTGTGCATCAGTAAGACCAACTGCACTTCTTACATCAACTGTAGCAAACTGATTAACATACTTAAGAGCGTAGTCAGCTTCTACGAGGAAGAGGTCAACCCTCTTGTCCTTTTCTGCTTTTCCCTGGCGAAGAAGAGCGTCATCAAGTTTCTTCTGATAAACGTTGTCTTTGTTAGGGTTGATTACCCAGTTAACTTTTACATCAGCTGGAAGTTTCTTTTCTGCATAAGTAACAAATCTTTCTTTGAATTCATTGTTCCATGCATAGATGTTAAGAACTTTTCCCCCGTTAGATACGCCAACAGGACCCCTCTTCTCCTTGCTGCAAGAAGAGAGACTAACAAGTGAAGTCAATGCAACAGCTGCACTAACACAAACAGAAATAATTTTTTTCATATTTTCCTCCTAAAAAATTATTTTCCATGTTAAAATATTATTCAGCTCAGACAGGCAGGACCGAACCACCAGTACAAACCCGTCTTTGCAGAAAAATTCTAAAACCGTAAATACGGTAAAAATATCAGAATATTATCAAAAATATCAGATATTTAAGTTTATTAATTTTTGCAAAGCTACGAGGTTTTTTATGGGTATTAAAGAAGAACTCACCAGAATTGAATTTAAAAATCGCGAATACATGATTAACCATATTCCTTATGACAGAGAAATGGCCTTTTACCAGAGTATCAGAAACGGCGATATGGAAGAGATGAAAAAACTTTTTAAACCTTTGTGTGTTGAAGGATTCGGAAAGCTTAGCAATAATCCCCTCAGAAACATTAAGTACCATCTTATCATTACAGTTGCATTTATCACCCGCTACTGTATTGAAGGTGGCCTTGAAATGGAATCTGCTTACAACCTTAGCGATATTTACATACAGAAAATCGATCAGTGTACAAGCGAGGAAGACATTCACAAAATCCATGTTGAAATGACTGAAGCTTACGTTAGAAGAATGCAGGAACAGAAGACAAGGAAGGTATATTCCAAGCCTATAAGTCTTTGCATTGATTACATTTACGATAACCTTCATTCCCGAATCTCTCTTAATGAACTGGCTCAGGTATCTTCATTAAGTCCGTCTTATCTTTCTAAGCTCTTCCATAATGAAGTAGGTACCACAATAGCACAGTACATTACCACTAAAAAAATTGAAGCAGCAAAAAACCTGCTGATATACACAGAGAACACTCCGGTGGACATTTCCAATTACCTTTCATTCAGTTCGGAAAGCCACTTTATAAGTGTATTCAAAAAAATCACCGGGCTGACTCCAAAGAAGTTCCGTAACATCCACTTTCGCTATAATTTTGCAAAATCGGAATAGACTTCAATGTGGTCAATTTCACCAGAGCGGGAAAAAAGCTGTCGGCTGATCTTTTTGCTCAATGTATTACCACTTATATTTTCGCACAGATTTGAATTAAAATAAACTGAAATTTGTCTTAATTTTGCCTTAAAGTAGCAAATTTTCGTTCCACAGTAGGTAAATTTCGCTATTTTTTCACAATTCAGCTCATTTTTTCCAAGCTGAGATAAATCAAACACAACTTTTGAGTCTTTTATGGAGATTCCAAGCTCCTTAAAACGGGTAATAATCTCTTCTTTTACCTGGCCGGTCATTCCAGGCTGTCTGGCCCCTTCCATATAAGGAGTGTGGGAATAAGGATCAAAAGGAAAAGCTCCATACAAATCAGGGGATTTTGCACAGGCCAATCCTTTTTTAATATCTTCATAATAATCCTTTAATTCCGGATATTTTATATAGTTTTCCTGAACTGCCTGAAGCAATTTTGCAACCTGATGCCAGTAAATGCAGCCTAAACCTTCATAACCGTAAAAACTTCCGGAACGGCCGGTAAAGAGTTTATGGTTAAATGTTTTTTCATACAAATCAAGAAAAGCCTTACGTGTCATCTGGTCAGGTCTACATTGGTCGGTTAAAGAATCCATTTTTTCTTCCAGACAGCTGTTGTTCTTTAATGATGAATCAAAATGATAGTTACCGTTACAATCCTTCTTTAAAATTATGTCAGGATTTTTTTCTACATATTTAAGAACATCTTTAATATCATTTTTAGTCAGACAATTTTTCTGGCCAAACTTTTTTAATGATGAATTTGGATACAGGAGATAAGACTGCTGATGTTTTTCGTATAAAGGACTGACACGCAAAGCTGAACATAAATCCAGTACATCATTTTTATTAAGAAGACCAGAAGCAAGTATGGCAACCTGTCCTTCAAGCATAAGTTTTAAATTTACAATTTCAATCCTGTCATCACAAATCCTTATTGTATTGTAAGAATGATAAAGATTATCCTTACGTTTATTAAAGACAATTGATTCCATTACAAGCTGATTTATTTTTTTTAAGAGCTCTGAAATTCTTTCTGCAGGAATTAATAAATCAATATTTTTTTCGTTTACATAAAATGAATTTCTTTCTTCTTCAAAAAGAATACCTGCCCTGTCACAAAAATCTTTTCTTCCGTAAGAATCAGTTATTGCATTACTTCCATAGTTTTCATAAAGCTCAGCTGTTTTTTCTAAAGTAATATAAACCCTTCTGTCCACAGGAACTTCTTTTTTTATATCAGAGTAAAGTTCTATAAGAAAAGTTAAGCTTCTATATAAATGACAAAGAGTAACAACAGATGCACCATAACCTGCAAGAGCATTGTTTGCATCATTCCATTCAGGGCGCTGCATGTTCATCCAGATACCTGCAGCAGGAATATGATTAAGGGCCTTTGCAAGAATAATCTGTAAAAGTTTTGTACTTAAACTAAAAAGAAGAGGCTCATTATTGTTATCAAGTAAAAGCCTTGCGTCACTTCCAATTTCTTTTTCCATTAAATGAATTTTTTTATTCAGTTCATAATCAAAATTAATTGAGTGACGGGGATCCTTTAAAATTTCTGAGTAAGATTTAATTCTGTAAGGAACATTAACAGTAGTAAAAATATTTTTTAAGAAGAGTGCTTTTAAATCATCCCTGTCATAGTCAGAATAAAATTCCAGAAAATTCTGAAGATATATTAACTGATGATCAGTCCAGTAACCGTACTGTGACCAGGGATTATCTTTTTCCGGAACTTCCCAGTCCGGACCAGAGCGGCTTATGCGGTAAGGATTAAAACCATCACAAGTCATGTTATTTAAAAAGACTGACACAAAATTTTTTACATACTCAGGATAAGACCAGACAAGAGCTTCCCAGTTTTGAAAAATATCCCTCCAGTTACCTTCATAATTCATAACAGGCTTATTTTCTTTTTCAAGAACAATATCAAACTTATTCCATGGGCGGCTTGGATCTCCGTGCCTGCGGGAAAAACAAAGAGGAAGATACTCAAGAGCAAGACGCAGTAATTCATTATTCTGTATAGAATTAATACGGTTGTAAAATTCATCATAAGACAAAACTTCATTACTTTTAAAAAGGGATTTAAGCTTTTTAGCGTAAGAAAAATTGCGGACAGAAACAAAATCCATAAAATCATCTGTATGGATTTTTCCATTGTCGTAAAAAATTCCTCCACGCATAATATTGAACATAACATTTGTACGGTGATGAACAGATGTCATAAAATCTCCGCACTCCTGTAAACCATCTGCATCTTGTATTAAAGATTCAAGTTCTGCATCTGTTTTTTTTATATCATTTTCAAGAATTTTCCAGGCAAACTTTCTGTCTTTAATTAGTGATTTAAGTTCTTCAAGTTTACAAACATCAAGATTTACATCCAGCACCTGTTCCCAGCATTCAGCCTGACCTGATTCAAGACTACTTTTATGAAGAATATAACACTCACCTCTTTTTCCAAGAGACTCATCCGGATAAAAGATTCCATTCTCCTGAATAAAATCCTTAACTGCATTATCAGAAATAATTACTTTATCAAGAGTTGTAAACCAGCTGACATTTGTTAAAAGACATTCACTTGGTTCTGCCTTATCTGTTACAACAGAAGACAAAGAAAACAAAGCAATGTTTCCTTCTTCATCAACTTCATTTTTTTTGTAAGCATCAAGAAGAACACTTTTTGTATTTTCCATCTGACTTGAAATACAGGAACTTAAAATATTTCTGCAGCCATCAAGAACTTCAAGCTTAATGTTGTGACCGGAAAAATTTTTTATATAAACTGTTTTAACAAGACCAAATTTTTTACTTGAAGTCCAGCCATATCTAAAGCACAAACCTTCCATGGCATTTACTTCTTCAAAAATAATTTTGCTTCCGTTTAAATTTTTATAAAGATTTCTTTTTATATGAATATTTTTTTCATGTCTGCTGCAGGAAGATGATAAAAGTGATTCAAAAGGCTGCCAGATTTTTCCAAGCTTACCGTCTTTAAAAATTTTAATAATAGTTAAAGGACCTGTTGTATTTTTTACATCCCTTATTCTGTCACAAGTCATATAAGGAAATAATGCCTGATCAGAATTTTTCCTTCCGGCAGAGATTCCACCATGAGCCCACAAAAAATTCCATACATCAGAAGAAGAAGTTATGGTCATAAAAAAATCATTCATGCAATCATAATTTTCTATTTTATAAAACTCTTCTCCATCTAATTCTATAAAGCTTCCGTTAACTTTTGCCATTTTATCACCCTTTACTATTAATCTGTAAAAATGATAAAAAGGCTTTTTTTAGAAAAATATCAATTAAGTGTCTTTTTTATAAAATTATTGAAATAAAAAATAATATTTTTATATGTTTCTTCTATTTTATAGACCTATTATTCTTTAATAATATTCAAGGAGACAAAAATGAAGAAGATTATTATTACCCTTGTTCTGACTGCCTTAACCTTAACCGCTCTTACTGCAAAAGGAAAAAGAAAAGAATTCAGCCAGATAAACTCTTTTGAACTGGTAAAAGAAATGAAGACAGGCTGGAATCTTGGTAACACCCTGGATGCAAACGGAAGCAGCGGACTTAACTCACAAACAAGCTGGGGACAGCCTTTGACAAGTAAAGAAATGATTGAAGGAATTGCTGATGCAGGTTTTAGGACAATACGAATTCCTGTAAGCTGGTCTAATCACATCACTGGTAAAAATCACAAAATAGACAAAGAATGGCTTAATCGTGTTAAAGAAATTGTTGACTGGGCAATAGATGCTGAACTTTATGTAATTATAAACATTCACCATGACAATTATTCTTCTCCTTCTGGTATTGCCTATGGTCAGGGCTATTATCCAAATATGGTCAGCTGGAACGAAAGCATGCTTTTTGTAAAAGATGTGTGGACTCAGATAAGCAAAACCTTTAACAATGAATATGATGAACACCTTATATTTGAATTATTAAATGAACCCCGCCTTATTGGACACCAGCACGAATGGTGGGAAGCAGAAGGCTGCAATGACTGTAAATATGCAGCACAAACCCTTAACAAATTAAATCAGGTTGCTCTTGATGCCATAAGAAAATCAGGAGGCAACAATGCAAAGCGTTTTGTTATGATTACAGGACTTGCAGCATCTCCCCACAGCCTTCTGGATTTTGACAACTTTGTAATTCCCCAGGATACAGAAGAGGGACGCCTTTTAATCTCGGTACACATGTACAGTCCATACTCTTTTGCCATGGAAAACCCCGGAGATACCATTCTTAAGGAATCACACATAAAAGAAGTAAACGCAACTTTTGAACAGCTTAATGAAAAATTTATTTCAAAGGGACTTCCTGTTGTAATCGGGGAATACGGAGCAACAAATAAAAACAATACTGAAGAAAGAATAAAATGGTTTACCAACTTTATTTCTGAATCAAGAAAATACGGAATGTGCTGCTGCCTCTGGGATAACGGAGACTGGAATGCTGCAAATACTTATGCAGAAAAATTCGGCTTTTACAAGCGCACAGAACAAAACTGGTATTTTCCGGAAATTATAGAAGCAATAATGAAATCCTGTGAATAAAAAAAAAGGCTTAAACTGCTAAGTCATTTAACAGTTTAAGCCTCTATGTAATCTAAATAATTAAATTAGAAACCAAATGCATCAATAAGTGCTGTCATTTCTTCAAGTGTTACTTCTACACTTGCACCGTGACGGATATCACCATCAGGCCATGAAGTCTTATCATTTTCTTTCCAGAACTGGAAGTCACTGGTTTCAAAAGTAGCAAATACCTTTGTCTGATTAGCATCATGAGCATCAAGAACACAAAGCCACTTGTCTACACCAGCGTTTGGCCTGAAGCAGAACATACCTTCACCCTGGTTGTAAGTTCCGCCTGCAGCTTCCTGAACCTGTTTTCCGTTCCAGCCGCGGCCCCAGATACAGTTTGCATTGAATGAATTAGGAAGAAGAGATGTTGAATAGTTTTCTCCCATTCCGTAGTATCCGGATTTTTCATCTTTAAAGAAAATATAGAACTTACCTTTATCATCAGTACATACAGAAGCATCAATATTTGAATTTGCCGTATTATTTGGTGTAGGTTCAAAATAAACCTGAGCATCTGTAAAGGTTTCAAAATCATTGGTATAATTTACAAAAGTTCGTCTGTAACCAAATCCGCGTCCGCTGGTTGTTTCATATTTATTCTTCTTAGGATTGTAAGACTTACTTGTAGTTCCGTTTGTTTCTCCGGAACCGCTCCAGATTACACCGTAAGTATAAGTTTCTTCAGTTTCAGGATCTGTAAAAATTACTTCCCCGTTGTCGTGAATGATTTCAGGTGCCCAGCAGAACTGATAGTTGCCGTATGCAGCCTTAAATGCAGTCTTTTCTTCATCACTTACCATCTGAATCTGACGTTCATTTGTCCATTCAGTCATATCATCTGAATCGGCAAAAATAAGACAGGTTGTGTTAACGTTCCAGTAATCATTGGTTACATAATCCCAGTTTGAAACATCACTTATAGTATTATCATAAAGACGGTGATTTCCCGGCGAGCTTGGAGAAAGATAAGTCGTCCAGTCGGTAGCAATCATTAAATACTTTCCGTCCGGCTTTTTTACGATATAAGGATCACGAACACGGTTTCCGCCGATAGTAGAAAGCTGGAAAACACCTGTATTTCCGTTAAGAGACTGCCAGTGTAATCCGTCAGTAGTTACAGCAAGGTGAAGGCTCTGTTCTTCAAGAGTGCTTCCGGAATCACGGAAATATCCCATTACGCGAAGACATCTGCCGCCTTTTTCTGCACATACTGTTCTTGTAACAGTATTAGCCTTTGTTGTTGTTCCATCAGACAAAGTTGCATAAACAGAGAAAGTGTATTCTTCTCCATCATCCAGTCCCTGCCATTCATAGTAATTGTTAGCAGATCCGGTGTTAACATAAGACTTAACACTGGAATTTTCTACAATACCAATGTTATAAGAAACAGCATCAGAAACCTTTTCCCAGATAATAAAAGCATTTGCAGAGCTTGACGAGCTGCTGTCCTCACTACAGCTGGAAGCACTGAAAACCATACCTGCAGCTACAACTGCTGCAATAGTTGTAAATAATTTTTTCATTTTCACTCCTTAAAACCTTTTTTATTTTAATTATTTACCCGCTATAACAAAAACTTTGTAAATTCCCCAGTACTTCAGTCAGTGAAGTAAAGTGATTTACAAGTTTGACTACAGTTTCCCATTTATGAAAACGTTTTCAAAATAATTTTAAGCTATCCCTTAATTTTTTTCTTTAAATATCTTTAAGATTATTTAGATTCCCCCTATTTTTTTTACTGGCCGTAAACCTGAACTTCGTAAAATCCTGTGCACCAGGAACCATTTACAGTTGAATGAGGGGCATTTGAACCATTAGTGGTAGCACGCTTTTCACTGATAACATCAATCATTATGTATTTATATGCTGTCTCAGTTGAATCAAAAACCTGGGTATTAAAATTCATCATTACATTGTCAGAACAGTCCTTTATAAGGGACCAGCTGTCAGAAGCCTGAGCCTTACCGTAAATATTGTAAGTACAGTAAGCTTCACTACCCTGAAGTGTATAGAATGAAATATCAACACCATTAATGCTGTAGGTATCACCAAGATTTACTACAAAATCAAAGTTGTAGTCTGAACCACGGTAAAAGTTAGAAGCCTGCATGTTTCCGTCTACAGCATAATAGGCATTGCAGGAAGTGCTGGCTGTTGAACTTAAAGAAGTATCACCCTGATAAGAAACAATTTTTCCACGCTGAACCGGAACCATAAG
>NZ_JAILGZ010000103.1 GCF_024696245.1 Treponema sp. | reverse complement strand
TCTTGTTTTATTAAATATAACAATTATAATTTTAATTAACAAATTTTTATAAATTGTCACTAAAAAAAAGGAGATAGCTTATGAAAAAACTACACACAATTTTAATGGCATTAAGTTTAACGGCAGCCCTATCAGGAGAAGGCTACTTTATGAACAAACTGGGAGCCTGCGCCGATGCAGACGGCACAGAATTCGGCAGCGATTTATTTGCAATCGATAAAGATGACAAATATGACATGTTTTTTGCAGAATATGCTGAAGTCGGATACAGCTGGGATAAGGCTGAAATTTGTGCCTTAACAGCCTTTAATAATTTTGTTTTTGATGATCCACATTACAATATTATTTTTGCGGGTTATGGAGTCTTCACTCCCCTTCCTTTCCTTTCTGTAGCAGCCGGAAACGACCTGCGCGACCGCTTCTCTTTTTCTGGCGGCGAACTTTACACAGAAAACGAAGCCTACCTTTTGCAGGCAAATCCTTTTGCGGAAGGTGCCGGCTTAATTTTCGATCAGACATTTGGAGATTTCAGTCTGCTTGCTATTGCCAACATCGGATCGGCAAAGGGAAAATACCTGAACGCAGGTCTTGTCTTTAATTATGAAGGCGATTCTTATGTAGCATCCCTGCAGGCTACAGGACAGAACATACTGAACAAAAATGAATACTACCATTACTCAATTTTTGCCCATGTAAGTCTTGCCTCTTGTGATTTTTCAGCCGGCTACATAAGCAACTATAACGACGTAGATATTAATGATTTTGATTCCTTTTGCTTAGAAAGTCAGAACTATCTTCCACTTCCTTCTACCCATGTAGTAAAAGCTTCTGCCCGCTATTCAACAGACCTCTTTGTTATTGCGACAGACTTCCTTACAGGTTTGAACAAGGAATACATTCTGAATGAAGAAGCTAAAAAACGACGTGCCGCCTGGGATGCCTGGGAAGACGAAGGCTTTGATCCTGTTATCCAGGGCTGCGACGAAGGTGACGGGGAACTTGGTAAAAACGAAAACATTCCATGGCTTTTTGCTGTAAAAGGCGGCTGGTTTGCAAGTGAAGAAATCTCTCTTTTCTTAAAATATTCGATTGCACGGGGAGATGAATATATTCACGAAATTTACCCTTATGCAGACTGGAGCTTTGGCGAAAACTCAAGCTTCCGTCTTGGTGCAAGAATCAATGTTGTAAAAGACGAGGTTGTAGTTTCAATCCCTGTTATGTGGAAGGTCCTTTTTGGTATTAACTAAAAGCTTGATTGCTTATGAAAACTAAAAATATTACAGTCCTTATCTTCTCTCTTCTCTTTTTTACCACTTCCTGCCGCAACCTTATGGATGATGACACCTATAAGGAAGAGGTAAAAAAGATAGAGTCTGAAGTAAAGCCAGAAAGCCTGATTGCAAAAGAAGTTGCGATTTATTCTGCAGATAAAAAACAAATCGGATACACAAATCTTTATTTTCCACCAGAAGGAAGTCCTGGCAGCGACATTCCCTATATGGAAGTCAAATCTTTTATTGACACTTTTTTTGAAGATTATTTTACCATAAGTCAAAATGGCAGTCTTTATAAAATGATTTATAATTATAAGGATTTAGAATCTGAATATTTTACTATCGATTTTTCAAGTGGCATAGTCTTTTATTCTGATGTCAATAAAATAACTAAGTCTTCTGATATAGTGGCAGAAACCTCTGCAATAAGTCATAACACACTGGTAAATCAGAAAAATGCTGATCCATCCTATTCTATTAATTTAAAAGATTATAACATACCAATGAAATTTGAAAACGGTTACGGCTTTTTGAATCCATCTCTTATTCAGACTTTGTTTTTAAGACCAAAAAATACTGTGTTTATCTATAATGGGAAAGATATTTTTATGGATAATGAAACTGCTTACTTAGATGAAGAATACAGCAACTTAATAGTAAATCCAAAAGAAAGCTGGTCTCAGGAATTTGCTGACTTTTCTTACAATTTTTTATGCCTTTTTCTTGATTTGTACTACGGAAGAAAAGAATATCTGGGCGTAACAAAATTTGATGACTGGTTCAAAGCTTCCGGCAAAAAAGAAGAATTATGCTCTACAAATATTGAAACGTCA
>NZ_JAILGZ010000052.1 GCF_024696245.1 Treponema sp. | reverse complement strand
CAATATCTGCGGCATTCAGACAAAGCATGGTAAGAAAACTGACAACACAGAAACAATTACCATAGAAACAGAAAGCGGTATTAAATCCCTTCTTCTCTATAAACAAAATGGTAAAGTTACATCTGTAACTGTTGATATGGGAAAACCTGAATTCAAACCAGAGCTTCTTCCAACAACACTTAAAAGCTCAGCCATCGACAGTAAGGTCTTTGCAAACTGCTCTGATGAAGAAAAATCTTATCTTCCAAAAGAAGCCATCATCAATCAGGATCTTAAAGTAGAAAAAACAAGCTACAAAGTAACCGCCCTTTCTGTAGGAAATCCACATGCAGTAATTTTCAGTAAGTTTGTAGACAAGGAAGCTCTTGAATACATTGGTCCACTTATTGAACATCACAAATGTTTCCCAGAAAGAACAAATACAGAGTTTGTACGTATCGTAGGACCTAATGAAATTAAACTCAGAACCTGGGAACGTTCCAACGGCGAAACCTTGGCCTGTGGAACAGGAGCCTGTGCAGCAGCAATAGCGTCTGTCCTTAACGGCTACTGTCCTGTAAATCAGGATATTACAGTAGAAGTTAAAGGCGGAACCCTGCTGGTTAAATACACCGGCAAAACAGTTTACCTTACCGGAAACACCATAATGTGTTACGAAGGTGAGATAGAAATTTAAAATTATTTAAAACTAATTTAAGATAAGCAGCTTTTAAGTGTAAAATCTTAAGGGCTGCTTTTTTATTTTAAATAAAAATTCATCACATTTAAAAGTCCATGTTATAATGAAAAAATGCAGAGTTTAAAAAATTATAATCCGACTTATTTTTTAGATGACTTCAAAGGAACATATTATTCCGGAGAATGGCCGACATTACCGGAAATTTTTACCATTACCGTAAAAAGGTTCGGCAGCAGGAATGCTTTTACCGACTGGGATACAGACGATAATTCCAAACGAACCTATTCCTATGAAACAGTCTACCAGCAGGTACAAAATCTTGCTCAATGGATGATTGAAAAAGGAATTGTAAAGGGAGATAAAATTGCCGTCACCGGTAAAAATTCTCCTGAGTGGGCTACGGTTTATCTTGCTGCCCTTTTTGCTGGTGCAACAATATGTCCTATGGATTATGCACTGCATGAAAATGAGCTGGAAAACCTTCTTTCAACTGCCTGCCCTAAAATGCTTTTCGTAGATACAGAAAAGTTCGACTATTTCAATAATAAAAAAAATAACTATTCAGTTTTTGCCCTTAACAGAAAAAATCAAAATTACGTTTATACACTTAAAGCCAGTAAAGAAATTCAATTAAATCAAATGCCTGCAGAAAATGATATTGCGGCAATTCTTTTTACAAGCGGAACAACAGGAAAACCAAAAGGAGTTATGCTCAGTCATAGAAATCTTGTAAGTGATGCTTTTATTGCCCAGTACAATATGATTATCAACGAACAGGATGTTTTCTATGCCCTTCTTCCTATTCATCATGCCTATACAATGCTTGCAGTTTTTATTGAATCAATTTGTATTGGTGCAGAAATTGTATTCGGAAAAAGCATGGCTGTTTCCAAACTTATGAAAGAACTTAAGGAAGGAAAGATTACCATGCTGCTTGGAGTACCACTTCTTTTTAACAAACTGGCAGCAGGAATACTTAAAGGCATAAAAGAAAAAGGACCTTTAGTAAACGCCCTTATGAAAATCCTTATGGAAGTTTCATACCTGATAAAAATATTTACAGGAATAAATATAGGACATAAACTTTTTGCTCCGGTACTTAAACAGGCAAATATTAATACTATAAGAATTGCTATTTGCGGTGGAGGCCCTTTAGCTAAAAGTGTTTTCAAACTCTACAACAAAATGGGTATAGATTTTGTTCAGGGATATGGCCTTACAGAAACATCACCAATTATTGCCCTTAATCCTGTTCAGCATTTTAAGATTCAAAGTGTAGGACAGTATTTTGCCGGTCATATGGAAATGAAAATCCTTAACCCAAATGAAGATGGTGTTGGAGAAATCTGTGTTAAAGGTCCTATGGTCATGCAGGGTTATTATCACATGCCTGAAGAAACAACAAAAATGTTTACAGAAGACGGATGGTTTAAAACAGGGGACCTGGGCTGGATTGATAAGGAAAACTATCTTATGCTCAGCGGAAGATGTAAAAACATGATAGTCACCGAAGGCGGAAAAAATGTCTACCCTGAAGAAATAGAAGATTCATTCCAGCTGGAAACAGATATTCAGCAGATTACAGTTCAGGGGTACATTGCCAACGAAGATAAAAAATCTGAAGAACTGGAAGCTTTAATCTACCCTTCCGATTCACTCTTTGAAAAACTTAACATTAAAAGGGAAGACAATTCTCCTGCAGCCAGCGAACAAATTTACAAGACAATTTCTAACATTGTAAGCAAAATAAACAAGGAACTTCAGCCTTACCAGAGAATTACAAAAATTACAATTCTGGAAAAACCTCTGGAAATGACAACAACTATGAAAGTAAAGAGAAACTATAAAAAGTAAGTTAAATTCTTAAAATAGACTAAACTTTTACTTTTCAGAATGTTAAAATTAATCAGTGCTTATGAGCATAACGGAGGAAATGATGAAAATCAAACAAATCGCAAAAAGCGTAACTGCTGCTTTACTCGTTGCAGCCGCCCTGCCTGTCTTTGCAAAAGGTTCTGAAAACCAGCCTAAAACAAACGACAATGATGTTGTTATTCTTTATACCAACGACATTCACTGTGGTATCAACGGAAAAATCGGTTATTCAGGACTTGTTGCCTACAGAAATCAAACACTTACCCAGACACCTTATGTTCTCACTGTAGATAACGGTGACGCAATTCAGGGAGAAGCAATCGGTTCAATTTCAAAGGGAAGCTATGTAATAGATATAATGAACGAATCCAGCTATGACCTTGCAATCTTAGGAAATCATGAATTTGATTATGGCATGCCTCAGCTTGAAAATCTCATTGCTAAGGCTAAATTTACATATATAAATACAAACGTAACTTACGACGGAAAAAATAAAACTTCCTTTGTAGACCAGACAGTTCCATACGTAATCAAAGAATTTGGTTCAGTAAAAATTGGTTTTATCGGTCTCTGTACACCAACAAGTATTACAACTTCTACACCAACTTACTTTATGGAAAATAATAAAATCGTTTATGACTTTAACGATGGTAAAAAAGGTAAGAAGCTTTACAAAATCACACAGAAATACGTAGACCAGTGTTATAAAGAAGGTGCTGATTATGTAATTGCCCTCTCTCACCTTGGAGACGAAGGAGTTCCAGAAGCTGTTTCTTCAAAAGCTCTTATTGCAAACACAAGCGGTATTAACGTAGTACTTGACGGACATGCTCACAGCGTAATCCCAAGTGAAGTTCTTAAAAACAAAAAAGGTCAGGATGTAATCCTTACTTCAACTGGAACAAAATTTGAATACCTTGGAAAGCTTACTCTTTCTAAAGACGGAAAATTTACATCAGAACTTATTGATCAATCATTTAAGGGTAAGGACAAGAAGATTCAGGATTACATTAATTCAATTATGAGTGCCTACAATGATGATCTTAAAAAAGTTGTAGCAACCAGTGATGTTGCACTTTCTATTGCTGACGAAAACGGAATCCGCCTTGTACGTACCCGTGAACTTCCAATCGGTAACTTATGTGCAGATGCTTATCGCTCAATATCAAAATCAGACATTGCATTTGTAAACGGTGGTGGTATCCGTACAGATCTTCCAAAAGGCGATATTGCTTTTGAAGACATTCTTAAAGTACATCCATACGGAAATACCCTTACAATGGTAGAAGCAAGTGGGCAGCAGGTCCTTGATGCCCTTGAATATTCAGTACACAGAATGCAGGCAGAAACTTCTGCAGATGGAAAAGCCCTTGGTGAATTTGGTGGATTCCTTCAGGTATCAGGAATCAAATTTACAGTTGACCTTTCTATTCCAAGTGGTGTTGTTACTGATGACAAAAATATGTTTGTAAAGGTTAAAGGTGAAAGACGTGTAAAAGATGTATACGTTTTTAAGGACGACAAATGGGTTCCTCTTAATGCAAAGAAAACTTACACAGTTGCAAGCCATAACTACATGATCCTTAACTACGGTGACGGTTACACAATGTTTAAAGATAACAAACGCCTTATCGACAGAAGCATGTCTGACTATCAGGTTCTTATGACATACCTTGTAGACGTTCTTAAAGGAAAACCTTCTGCACAGTATTCAGAATCACAGGGACGTATCACAATTAAATAATTCAAATGACAATTTAAAATAAGAAAGCGGCAGCCGTGATAAATAACAGCTGCCGCTTTTTTTTTAAGCAAAATCTATTAACCAATATGCTTGGTTTTCTTAATTGTAGCATTAAAGAATTTTATAGAATCAATTCTTTCTGTTACAGCTTTAAATCCCTTAAAATATTCAGGATTATTAATAAGCTTAATAAAATCGTCAAACAAAAAGCTGGTATCCAGTGGACCTGAACAAGCTTCCGGGTGAAACTGAACACTAAAGGCCGGGAACTTTTTATAAACAATACCCTCGCAGGTACCATCATTTGTATTTACAAAACTTAAAACTGCACCGGCAGGAAGTGAATCATTCTTAACAGCATAACCATGATTCTGTGAAGAAATATAAACCCTTCCAGTAGCAAGATACTTAACAGGCTGGTTTGCACCACGATGACCATACTTAAGTTTCATAGTCTGTGCTCCGGTAGCAAGTGCCAGCAGCTGATGTCCAAGACAAATTCCAAAAACAGGAACCTTTGCTTTAATAAGCTTTTTTATTTCTGCAATGATACCCACATTTTCTGCAGGATCTCCAGGACCATTGCTAAGCATTACACCATCAGGATTAAGGGCAAGTATTTCTTTAGCAGTATAAGAACTTGGAACAGTTACAACCTCTGCCCCGCGCTTAAGAAGTTCACGACGAATATTTGCTTTTGCACCAAAATCCCACAAAACAATCTTTTTACCCTTACCATCTTTCATGGCAATTTCAGGATCATTTTCTTTAGTACCATCAGCCTTTACAGGAACAAAACGGTATTCTGCAGATTCAGCAAAAACTACATCAGCACTTTCTTCAACACCAGTGGCTGAACCAGTTACGCTTTCAACAGCATTTTCAATTTTAAAGGATTTGATTTTTTTAAGAAGTTTTGTTTTTTTAGAAGAATCATTAAGGGAAGAATAAATTTCAGCAGCTTCAGCAGAATCACCGCTTACAATCATACCGTTCATTACACCAGCTTCCCTAAGAACTTTTGTAAGGGCCCGGGTATCAATTCCACAAAGACCAATTATTTTCTGCTCTTTAAGATAGGAATCAAGATCTCCGCCACACCTGAAGTTCGATGGAGCTTCACAGGAAGATCTAACAATATAACCACGAAGATTGCATTTTGAACTTTCAAAGTCCTTAGGAATAATACCGTAGTTACCAATTAACGGAAAAGTCTGTGTTACAATCTGTCCAAAATAACTTGGATCAGTCAAAGTTTCGATATAGCCATTCATACCAGTTGTAAAAACAGCCTCACCAATAACTATGCCCTCTGCACCAAGACTCTCGCCTTCAAAAACCTGTCCATTAGCCAGGACCAAAAAAGCTCTAGTACCTTTCATACTAAAACCATATTTTACAACTTTTTAAGACTTCTGCCACTGTAAATTTCGGTACATTTTTTCCGGAGCTGCCCTTAAAAGTAAACCGGCTTTCCATGGCTCCGCTTTGCTCCGGTCTTCCGCTCCGCTACAGACTTGCAGGCAACCATTCCAATCCGGGCTGGTACTTTTATTCAAGCTTATCTTTTTAAGGTTCTTAAATACTTTTTATGTTCTTCTTTTACCCTAAAGCTTTCTATTGCTTTCTGAATAGTTTTATTATGAGTCCAGACATCAAGTTTTTTATCTTCAAGAAACTTAAGGGCAGTATCATACTGTTTTGCAAGAGCCGTAGCAAAATACCAGGCAATCATCATTTTTACATAATATTCTTCAGACTTAACAGCTGCTACTTTTTCTGCAAAGGCAGGTTCAAATTCTTCATCAAGAAAATGCTGCATCAGCATACCTATAGCAAACCTTACCGTATAAGTCTTTTTTGAATTAAGCCACCTGTCTATATAAGGCAGTAACTTCCTGCAGTCTTTCTTAAAAGCTTTAGGGAGCAGCTGATCACAGGTGGCCCAGTTATCTATATAGGGTAAAAAATCTTCTACCCTTTTTATACAGACTGCAAAATCCTTTTCTTCCGACAGAATAAAAGCATGAAGCTGATTCTCATCATAATAATGATGTGGAAGAGCCTGCAAAAATTCTTCAGTAGAATCTTCCCTTACAAGATCTTTTGCAAACTTACGTAATACAGGAGTTCTTATTCCTATAATTTTTTCGCTATCAATTCCAGGAATAAGATTTTTATGAAATTCCCTGTACTTTTTATCCTGCAAAGAAAACAAAGATTTTACAATCTGTTCAATTGTCATTTCAAATAACCACCATAGCACCAGCCCTGTAAGCCGGCCTTTATGTCTTTACCTTCAGAATCTTTTGCACCAGATTTTACTTCTACTTTAACCCAGTGAGATTCATTTCCGTCAATATTATCTTTTTTACCAACCTCTACTATTTCTACCTTTGTTCCGGCAGACATTGTTGTAAGGACATTGCTTGAAGTTTCTTCTCCTTCACGAAGACGAAGGTTTTCACTTGCAATCATCTTCTTAGTTCTTCCCATAAGAGCTGACTTACGATCTGTATTGTCTACAATATCATAAAGCCAGACATATCCTTCCAATGTCTCAGAATCTTCTGTATAAACAGGAATCATAAATCCCACAACACCCATGTTCTTATAAGCAACAGGCTGAATACTTTCATTAAATAACATTTTAACTGAATCACCTGAAGCTAAATCAGATTTTACGGTAAAATTTTTATTATCATTTGTTTCATATAATTTTGCCTCATCTGAAATAACAGTATAAATAAAATCTCCTCCGAATTTATAATCTGTAGCTAATACTATTCTGTTTTCAAGTTTTGTAAGATCAAATACCTGTAATTCATAAGATATAGGTCCCATCATTTTTGAAATACGACAAACACAATAATTTCTGCTATCAATTGAAGTGATTTCGGAAGAAGAGCTTGAATCTTCAGTTCTATGTTCGTTGATATAAGAACCAATATATTCAATTCTTCCACTTTTAGTTAAAACTTCAAAAATTGCAGTTTTTTCTGTACGACTATCAAAAACACCATCACCTGGATTTGTTTCATATTTTACGTGAATTGCACTGCATCCTTTTTTAGCTTCAATTGTTGCACTCTTAATAAAACCTTTTGATACCTTATACTTATCAACAGATGGAACAAAGAAAAAAGCCCCTTTATTTTTTCCTTTAACGACTTCTATATATGCATTAACCTGATTTGATTCAAAATCTCTGTTTTCAGATTTTCTTTCATAATAAAGGTTTACTGCTAAATCACCTTTTTCACAAAGTTTTTCTACGCTTAAATTATCATTGTTAAAATCTTTTTTGTAATTAAAGTCTTCATAAGAGTCATTTTCATAACTGATATCATAAAACCTTAAAACTGATGTCTCAGGAATTTTTCCATTAAAGCGTTTAAAATTGTTGTATTCCTGACCACAAACAAATGATGCACACATTGAAGCTGTTAATAAAGCAACAGCAAACTTTCCAGATTTTTTCATTCCGGCTCCTCTTTTTTTGTGTTCCTGATTTTTAAAAATAAAATTCAGGATATTTTTAAAACTGAATAATTTAGATAAAAATCTACAGACAATGAGAAGATAAATAACTGTTTTGGTTTAAATTACTGTCCCCACACAAAATCTGTTATATTCAGATTAATCACGTATTTTAAGATAATTTTATATTTCAAGTAAAGATAGTAAAAATAAAATTCCGGAAACGACATTTCCTAAAACTTAATAAATTTTAAGATTTTTCATATTTTTCTGGCACTAATAAACACTGTTAAATTCGGTTTAGCTCATCTTTAATTTTTTGAAATTTTCGGCTACTGTTTTTTTATGAGCAAATCACAATTAACTACTTTATGTTACATAGAAAACCAGGACTCCTATCTTTTACTCCACAGAACTAAAAAAGAAAACGACATTAACCACAATAAATGGATTGGTGTCGGGGGCCATTTTGAATTTGGAGAAAGCCCGGAAGACTGTCTTCTTAGAGAAGTTTATGAAGAGACAGGTCTTACCCTTACTTCCTATAAATTCCGGGGTATCGTTACCTTCCTTTCTGATGATGATCCTGCAGAATATATGTGTCTGTATACAGCAGATTCTTTTACAGGAACTATTAAAGAATGTGACGAAGGAAATCTTGAATGGATTAAAAAATCTGACTTCCTTAAACTTGAACACTGGCAGGGAGATGTTATTTTCCTGAAACTGCTTCAAAGTAATGAACCCTTCTTTTCATTAAAGCTGATTTATAAATCCGGAACTTTAATCAATGCTGTCCTTAACGGAAAAGAAATAGCATTCTAATTACAAGGGGTATATAATACTATACATAATTATAGTGATATATACCCCATCATTTTCTTTCATTTTTCTTCTATATATATGTATTCTGTACCCCTACTTTAAGACCAAACAAATTTTCTGTATCTTCTTAAGCTTGAATTTTCTGATTTTTAGGGGATAAGTCGTATCATTGCAATTAAAAATTCATGAACAAATATTCCCTGCCGCAAACCACCTATGACTAAATTCCTTACAA
>NZ_JAILGZ010000101.1 GCF_024696245.1 Treponema sp. | reverse complement strand
TTCGTATTTAATTAACACTTCAATTCCTCAAAAAGATAAACTTCTTGAATATGGTTTTGTTCAAAAGGATTCATCTTTATTTTTAAAAAAAGATATTGATGATGATTTTTATGCAGAGATTTTAATTAAAGAAAAGGAAATTACTGTAGAAGCAATTGAAAAATCTCTTGGAGAAAAATATGCCCTTCTGAATGTTAAGGGAGTTCACGGAAGTTTTGTTGCCGGCCTTAGGACAAAAATTACTCAGATTATGGAAGACATTCAGCACAAGTGTTTTTATAGTGACGACTTAAGACAGCCTTATGTTGAATGGATGGAAGAAAAGTATAATTGCAAAGGTGATTTTCCCTGGGACTCTGATCCTGATTATGAAGTTTTCAGATGTCCCAATAATAAATGGTTTGCTTTAATAATGAAGATTCCCCTTAACCGTCTGGGTATAAAATCAGACGAAAAAGTAAACGTTGTGAATATAAAGGCTGAACATATTCCGGAACTGATTGATAATAAATCAATATTTCCAGCCTGGCACATGAATAAAAAATACTGGATTACAATTCTTCTTACTTCTGTAACGGATTTTAATAAACTCTGTAAGTTAACAGAAGAAAGCTACACTCTGGTTTCATAAAATAAACTTAAACACTTTACAGCTTTTCTTTTATACATATATACTTAAGTATGTAATGGAGGAAAGATGAAAAAGTTAATTTTGTTTATCAGCATGATTTTTGCATGCAGCAATATGTTTGCCTCAAAGGTAAATCTGATGGAAGGATATACATCCATGCCAATGGATATGGTATCATACGGTGACACTGTATATGAAGCTGTAATGGCAGATAATGCTAATGACAATTCTAAAGATACGCCGATTTATATAAATAAATATTTTAAAAATGAATATCAGACAACTTTACAAATCACTGTTGAAGGCTTAAAGAATTATGATTTTGATGAAAATTTCAGTCATTATAAATACGTAAAACTTTTTGCCCTGGGGCCTGATGAAATTGCCATGACAATTTATTCAGCTTTTAGTGACAATCGTTTTGCATATTTTAGAATTAAAAAAGGTAAAGTAATATCTTATAAATCCTACAGTCTTAAAGAACAGAGAGGCTATGAAACTCAGTATTTTTCATACAATGGTAAGGATAGAATATATGTAGCTTTTAATGGAACTGGAGATAAGCTTTATATTCTTGCTTTAGACCTGGATGGTAAAATAAAGAATTCCGTAACCTTTTATAATAAAAGTAAGGACGAATGTTTGATTGGACTTGCTGCCTGCAAAGAAAATGTTTTCCTTCAAATGGGGTTCAATGCCTATAAACATACTGCAGTTTTAAAATTTTCCAGGGAATTAAAATACACTGGCTTGCTTGGTTTTTCTTATACTGGTAATGACTTAGGAAGAATGTTGATAGAAGAAAATGCAAATCCCAATTATTTAATGCTTTATGCATCAAATAAAAATTTTCAAGACTATTTTGTAAAATATTCACCAGATGGAGATTTTATTTGCGCCTATGAAATTCAAGATAACAAATCAGATGACAGGTTCAATATGAGTTATTGCACTATGAAGGATGACGGTATTCTTGTTTTTGGTCAGAGGGTAAAATATGATCAGATAAGCGATCCTGCATCTTACAAACCAAACTTTGCATACTTTATGAACTGGGAAGGAAAAGTAGTTAACGAAATATTATTTGAAGAAGAAAATAATTTTAAAATCAGTGATTACGAGTTTATCGACGGAAAATATTTCTGTACTGCAGATTATGTTTACAGCGCAGATGGAATCGGACATGTTGCCTATAATTATCTTGTAGATGGACCATTTAAAGAAACTCATTACATGTCATTTAATAAATCCAGCTTTGACCCATTTGCTATTCCACAGAATGAAAGTCATCTAAAATCTTACAATAGTCAGAAAGAATACTGGGAAGAAAACATACTGGTAGAAGAAATAAAAATTGCTGACTGGGACTTTAAGTATCAGGCAAAAATCATGCAGCTGAACTTTAGCCACAGAAAACCAGACTCAAAAGAAGTAACCCGCACCCTGCCTTTATTCCCATTCTCGGAGAGGTAGGAATAATTTTTGTTAATCAAGACATTTTCTATTACTCAAAATATGGAAGCTCAGTCTGGTTATGGTTCTGATAAATACACAGCCGGTGCAACTGAACACGGAGCATTTCTTGCAAAAGGAAGGCTTACAGGACTTCAGTTTGACACCTTCTTTACTGATGACCTTTATTTTAAGCCTGGAAAACTTTTATAAAGCATTTTCCATGTGAACTTTTTTTCTGTTGAACCAGAAATAGTATCCGGTAAGTATGGCTGCTGTTACGCACCAGCTTATCGGGTAGCAGGTAAGAAGAGTGTTAAAATCCTTGTGGTTATTAAATATTGTGTAGACCCAGGTAATTCTTACACCGCATACTCCAAAGAATGAAATTACTGCAGGTGCAAAGGACTGACCGTATCCCCTTAAGGCACCGGAGAAAACTTCAATTAAAACATTCACCAGCTGAAACCATGTAATAAAATAAATTCTTGTCCGGCCGTAAGAAATTACAGCTGGGTCTTCATTAAAGAAATATAAAATTCGTCCTGCAAAGATAATAATTATAAATGAAATTACAATTGTAAAAGCCATGTCCAGGGCAAGGGCTCTTCGTGTTACTTTTTTGCAGCGTTCAATTTGTCCTGCCCCATAATTCTGTCCGATAAAAGTTGAGGCTGCCTGACCAAAAGCATTCACTACAAAGTAGGCAAATATTTCTATGTTAAAAGCTGCAGCAGATGCGGCCATAATGTCTGCTCCAAGTGAATTGATGGAAGACTGAATTATGATATTAGAAAAAGAAAAGAGCATGGACTGAACTCCGGCTGGTATTCCTATTTTAAGAATTTCCTTTAAGACAGGTCCGTCAATTTTAAGACAGCTTTTTTCTATGTGGATGCCATTTTTATTTTTCATAAGAATGACAAACATAATAAGGGAACTTACTACATTTGAAATTACAGTTGCTATGGCTACACCGTCTGCATTTCGTTTTAAGCAAATAGTAAAAAAGAGATTAAGGGCAACATTAAGAAGCCCTGCGATTACAAGACAGTAGAGTGGTGTCTTTGTGTCACCGTATGAACGGAAGATTGCTGATTCAAAATTGTAAAGAAATATGGCAGGCATTCCCATCATGTAGATTCTAAAATAGGAAGTTGCCATAGGAAAAACATTTTCCGGAATAGACATTAACGAAAGAACAGGGACTGCAATTATTTGTCCGATTGCAGCAAATAAGAGTCCTCCTGCAATACTGATGATGACTGCTGTTCCTGTTGCACTGTTTATTTTATTTTGATTTTTAAGACCGATGTATCTTGCAATTACAACATTTACACCAAGGGAGATTCCAAGAAAAAGATTAATAAGAAGTCCGATGACAGGGGTATTGCTTCCTACGGCTGCCATTGCATACTTACTGGAATATCTTCCAACAATCATAACGTCTGCTGCATTAAAAAGCTGCTGGAGAATTCCTGTAAGTGCAAGGGGAATTGCGAATAAAAGTATCTTATCTGATATAGAGCCCGAAAGCATTTCGATTTTCTTTGCCATAATTTTTCTCACTTAAAACATGGCAAAGTATAATCGAAAATGCCTTTAGTTTTAATAGGCTTTGTTATGAACTCCGCTGATTGCTCTTCCGGAAGGTTCATCCATTTTTTTCCATGCAGCATCCCATTCAAGAGCCTTAGCTGTAGAGCATGCAACTCCTGCTTCGTGAGGAACTGCTTTTGCAGCACTGTCACTTGGGAAGAGACGGGAATAGATTTCCCTGTAGTAGTATTCTTCTTTTGTCTTTGGAGGATTTACCGGGAAGCGGTTTTCTCTTCTTGCAAATTCTGCATCAGAGATTTTTTCTTCCGTCATTTTCTTAAGGGTATCAATCCAGTTGTAACCAACACCGTCACTAAACTGTTCCTTCTGTCTCCAGACAATTTCAGGTGGAAGAAGGTCTTCAAAGGCTTTGCGCAAAATCCATTTTTCCATACGCTGTGTTTTTTTAGAAGGATCTTTTTTATCTTCCATAAGAATATTCATTTTGTCACATGGGTTCAGGTTCATGGCTGTGTCTATAAAGTCTTTATCCAGGAAAGGAACTCTACCTTCTACACCCCAGGCCATGAGGGATTTGTTTGCACGGAGACAGTCATAAAGATGAAGCTTGCTCATTTTGCGTACAAGTTCTTCGTGGAATTCTTTTGAATCAGGTGCCTTATGAAAGTAAAGGTAACCGCCAAAAAGTTCATCACTTCCTTCTCCGGAGAGAACCATTTTAATTCCCATGGATTTAATTACACGGGCAAGAAGATACATCGGAGTAGAAGCACGTACTGTTGTAATGTCATAAGTTTCTATGTGATAAATTACATCCGGGAGTGCATCCAGGGCTTCCTGAATTGTAAAGTGAATTTCATGGTGAATAGTTCCGATATAGTCAGCAGCTTTTTGTGCAGCAGCAAGGTCAGGTGAACCTTCAAGTCCTACTGCAAAACTGTGGAGCTGAGGCCACCAGGCATTTTCTTTTGAATCACTTTCAATTCTCTTTTTAGAAAACTTCTGAGTAACGGCAGCAATGATTGAAGAGTCCAGACCACCACTTAAAAGAACACCGTATGGTACGTCTGACATAAGCTGAGCCTTTACTGCATTTTCAAGACCGTTGCGGACTTTTTCTATAACTGCAGGGTTGATGATTTCTCCTTTTTCATCACAGGCCTTTGGATTATTTTTTACATTGTCATATTCCATCCAGCTTCTTTTGTACCAGGCCTTTGGTTTTCCATCAGGGTCGCCTGAGAAAAGGTAGTGTCCGTTTGGAAATTCTTCTATTGTTGTACAGTGGCCTTCAAGGGCTTTAAGTTCACTGGCAACATAGTAACGGCCAGCTTTATCCCATCCCTGATAAAGTGGAATAACTCCAATTTCATCTCTTGCAATCAGGTAAAGATCTTTTTCTGAATCATAAAGGGCAAAGGCAAAAATTCCTGAAAGCTTTTCGATAAAATCAGGTCCATATTTTTTGTAAAGAGGGATGATTACTTCGCAGTCGCTCTTTGTTTTAAAATTATAAATCCCTTCAAATGATTTTCTGATTTCCTGATGATTATAAATTTCTCCGTTGGCTGCAAGAATGATTTTATTATCGTCACTTACAAGAGGTTGTTTTCCAGAAAGAGGGTCTACAATAGAAAGACGTTCATGACTTAAGATTGCATTGTCTCCAGTGTAAACACCGCTCCAGTCCGGACCACGATGCCTGATTTTTTTTGACATTTCAAGAACTTCTTCACGTAACTGTTCTTTTAATCCTTCTTCAATTGGTTTTGACCCTGAACTTAAGTCAAATGCTCCTACAAACCCGCACATATATACCTCCGGAGATCTGAATTTTAAAAATAAAAAAGACGTCCGTCAGGGCATGGTTATCCCTAACAGACGTCTTCGTCAATTTCCACTATATAAAAATTATGAACCTGTGTCAAACATCCTTAACTGCATTCTGTGTATTTATATAGAAGATTTCTGCTTAAAAAGAGTAGCTTGCCTTTAAAGAAAGGCAGCTTAAATCTTCATAATTACCGTACAGGCCGTCTTCATCTGGTCCTGGGATAAAGAAAGAGCTTTCTGCAGAAAGGGTCATTGAATCTGAGAGACTGTAGCTGGCTTGTAAAGAAAGCATGGATGCAAAATCTTTAAGATCAAGAAGTCCGGTAAAAGATAAATCCAGGGTTTCCTGTAAAAAAGATTTTGAAAGATTAAGGCTGGCCTGCTGCTGAATGTCATCCCTTTCTACCTGGTCATTATTATTAAGCAGGGCATCGATATAATACTGGGCAGTTATTGTACAGGCAGAAGGCATCCAGTCAAAACCTGCAAGCGCTTTAATTTGATTCTTTTTTATGTCACTTGTAAAGTAACGGTCTAAAAAGAATGCAGCTTCCATTCTTAATACAAGTTCTTTTACAGGAATTGCAGCATCAGCTCCAAACATGGTCATTCTTTTATAGCTGCCTGTTAAAGTGATGCTTTCCGGCTTACCTGAATCGTCTGTTTTTAGTGAATAATTCATCACAGGTTCACGGTCAAATCCGTAGAAGGCGTATAAAGAAAAATCTCCAAAGGACTGATAAGAACTTAATCTTATGGCGGCTTCACTGTTGTAAAGTGCAGTCTCCGGAAGGTCAAAGTTGTCAGAAGTAATTTCATTTACAGGGAGGGTGTAACTTCCGTAGCTAATGCTTTGGGGAATGACTAAAGCTTTAAGTGGATTTCCATCAGCAAGAGGGAGGGCGCTTGGAGTGAATAAGGGAATCCAGTAAAGGTCTGCTGTAAGGGAATCTGATTTTACTGAAAGTCGGGCAGCATCAATTCCCAGACGGGACTCTGAATAGTTACTGGCAGATAAAGTCCGCTCATCTTTTGGACAGAGAATGTCTGTTACTTCAAGTCCGTCTGCTTTTCCCCATGCTGTAATCTGACGACCTATTCTTATGGCAAAGAGTCCTGCATCATAATCCATCCAGGCTTCCTTAAGCATTAATTCAATTGAAGAATCTCCTGAAACAAAATCAAAGCGGCCTGAAGAGGAGCGGGCATTTATTCCGTCATAGATCAGGCTGCCGTCAATGTAAGCAGAAGTTTCTTCTCCATGAATTTTAAGATTGCCGTTAAGACTTGTGGCGGCATTAAGAATTTTTCCTGCATTGTCATGGGTTTCTGGAGCTCCTGCCCCTGCAGAAATTTTTAATTCTCCGGCAGGGTAGAAGTCCTGTGCAAAAAGAGCTGCAGAAAAAAATGCAGGTATTAATGCACATAATTTTTTCATCGTATGTTTCCTCTTTCTATAGAAGCAACTGTAAACATTTTGTCATCAAGACTTATGTTGTACTGAACGTTTTTCATTTCAAGAAGAGTTGAGTGACCGGTCTTTATATTTTTCATAAACATTTTTCCAGTTGTCCAGATTCCATCAATCTGTTTGATATCGGAACAGGTCATTTCTCTGGCAAGTTGATTCTGCTTGTCATAAAATTCACCCTTAACAGGAAGGTAATTGTCTTTTCTGTACCAGATGATTCTTTTCTGAGTTTTTTCGGATTTATCTTTGGCAACAGCTTCTACTTTGTAACAGTCAAAACCTTCTGCATTTTCTTCTCCAAGAAGAGTAAAGGTATCTTTTGTAAGACCCCTGTCTCCCATATCAGCATAAGTAAAATCTGTTCCCATAAAGTCATCGTCTTTTCCACTTCCGGAAATACGACGTACTTTTTTCATTGCAGGCATGTAAAGCCAGCTGTCTGAATCTTTTTTTTCCTGACCTTCTGAATCAGGGTATTCAAAAGAAAGGTAGGATACTCCAGTGACATCTTTTGGCATTGTAAATACAATTACTGCTTTTTTTACATCACCATAGTCTTTTGCTTTCATAGTGATTTCTCTTGTGCGAACTGCACCCTTTTTATTTGTAAGGGTCATGGTTGCTGTATAAGAAGATGTAGTTCCTTCATTAACTTCATCAGCTCTTTTTGCAATTTCATATCCTGTCAGTTCTTCAGCAGTAGAAACACTGGCTGCAAGTATAAGTGATGCACATGTTATAAAACGTGAAATACGTGTAAGTTTCATAAAAGCCTCCTTAGCTTTATTTATTTTTTTCTTTTCCAAATGGTTTGGTTAAAACAATAAGTACCGGGGTAAGGGTGTAGTCTGCAACAAGGGCAACTGTAAGTCCGATTATTGCAAGAAGTCCGATTCTGTAAAGACAGTTGAGTGGAGAGAACATATACATAAAGAACATGGCACAGAGAATAAAAGTAGTCATTCCCATTGTCTTTCCGATTTCCCTGAATGAAGCAATTACTGCATCTTTGTAGCTGCCGGTAATTTCAAGGTGATACTTAATGTGATTAATCAGGTGTATTGTATCGTCTACAGCAATTCCAAGAATCATAGGCATGATTGTCATGGTAAGCATATCCAGGGAGAAGCCGCGGTAACCCATATAACCGCCAACAACAATTACAGGTGCAAGGTTTGGAATCATTCCGATAAGACCTGTCTTAATGCTTGCAAAGGCAAGAATTAAAAGTATTGCAATTATTATGAATGACATGGAGAAGGACTTGAGTTCTGCTGATACCAGTTTGTGATTCATTTCTGCATATTCAACAACTTCACCTACAATAGAAATTTTTGCATCAGGGAAAAGTTCTGCTGCATATTCTTTAGATCTGTTTATATCATCAACAATAAGATTTGCATCGTAACCCGAAAGGTCAACATGAAGGTGAGTTATACCAAAGTTATCACTTTCTGTTTCAAACCAGTCTTCAAAACTATCGCAATAAAAAATAAGGTTCTGGGCAATAACTGCATCGTCTTCCGGCAGTACATAGTATTCCTGCTGATCTCCGTTAAACATACGGTTGATTTCTTTCATCATTGGACAGGCAGATTTTACCCTGGCTTTATCTCCGGAAATTTTTGTAAGGCTTAAAGATCCAAGTTTATTTTCCATGACCTCAAGCTTTGACATGTTTTCTGCAGTTTTAAAGTAATCAGGATCATCAGTCTGAATCATTACGTCATAACTGTAGAGACTGCCAAGCTTACCGTCCAGCATATCAAGAAGTCTTGCAACGTAAGGAACTTTCTTTCCCATCATTTCTGTATAGTCCATGTTAACGGTAATTCTTAAAATTCCAGGAATCATTGCAAGTATTACAAGAAGAGAAAGGATAGAAACAACAATTCTTTTATTTATTACTTTTTCACCAAAGGCCGCAAAAATACAGTCAGCTTTTGTTGCACCTTTTTTTGTATTTCCATCAGCAGCATTTTCTATAACGGCTTTATCTTTTCCAAAGCTCATCAGGATTGGAATCAGAACAATTACATAAAGATAAACAGAGAATACGATGGAAGCAGAAGTTCCACCAACCCAGCGGATAGGACCGATTCCTGCAAAGAGGAAAGATATAAGTGAAGCAATAGTTGTGATGACAGTAAATAAAATCGGCCAGCCTGTTTCTTCTACAGCTTTAATTACAGATTCCTTTCTGTCACCGCAGCGCCTGAAGTGCATCCTGAAGGAGTTTACATAGTGAACTGAATATCCAACTGAAAGAGCCATTCCTAAAAGTATTGGAAGGGTAATCATGTTTGAGTCAGCTTCAAAATGTAAGTGAGCACTTAAACCTAAAACAGAACCAATACCTGAGACAGTAGCAATAAGAGGAACGATTACACCTCTAAGAGAACGAACAAAAATTATGAGACATAAGAGCATTACAATGAAACCGCTTAAAACTCTTATGAAATATTCCTTTGCACAAATATCATTTTCTTCCATTTCGCTGTAGGACATTCCCGCAGGTTTAAGAGAGTAGCGTCCCTGAGATTTTTTTTCTTCTTCAAGAATTATTTTTTGAGCGTAACGGGCAATTCCTTCTGTTGCAAAGGAAACTCCACCAGGATAATTTTCCAGTGAAAGAATTATATAAGTTTCTTTAGCATCATCAGAAACAATATTGTTTACTAGAGATTCCCTTGAGAGAATGAATTTTTTTATTGAATCCAGTTCTTCAGTATTATCAGGAATCCCATCTTCAAAAGGACTTTTTATTTCAATAGTGTCTTCGTCACCAACAGGAATTTCTGCTGTGATAATAGAAGTTGCTTCATCAGAATAAGGAACTCCTTCTTCCAGCCTTGTACCTAAACGCTGGATTGCTTCAAGAACAAAGGGGTCAAAGACATCATCTGCTTCAACCATGACTAAAATATAGTCATCACTTCCAAAGACTTCCTTAAAGCGATCTGTGTCTATTTTTACCTGCTCCCAGTCTTCAAACCAGTCCTCTTCGTTTCCTGACATTTTAAGTTTAGGGAGTCCTGCAATGGACACAAGTGTATAAATAAGAATGGCAGCAAGAATCAGCCACTTGTACTTTAGCTGAATCTGCCCTGCTTTTTTAAAAAAAGAATTGATTTTTGTAATTCTCATAAAACCGCTTCCTTAATATAATTTATTTGTTAGCCTTAACTAACTAATTTAATATTACGTAACGGTGTTATGAATGTCAATAATAAAAACCGCAGACTGATATCCGGACTTTTTACAAATATCAGCTGCGGTTTTATTAATAAATTATTTTACGTTATCAATAATAAATGTTGTTACAGAATTTGGAAGAAGCTTAACGTTAAGAATTTTTCCATCAAGATTTACAGGATCAAGTTCCTTAATGTTTTCTCCATCAGCCATGCTTCCGCTTGTTCTGATTACACGGGCTGTGCTTCCTGTTTTCTTGAATGAAGAAAGATCGATCTTAACTTCTTTTTCTGTTTTTTTATCGTTAACAGCTACAACAACAACCTGCTTCTTATTCTTGTCGTATGCAGAAACTGAGAAGTCTGCTGATTCAAGAATTGTGCATCCCGGACGAATGAATTTTGAGAACTGAGCGCATGCAAAATATTTTTTAGTAAGAATGATTTCTTCATTATCATGGTCAGTTACTACAAGACCCCAGTAACCCCAGCGTGGATGATTAAGGTCAATCATTTCGTGGCGGTCTTCATTTCCGTTCATACCAACTGCAGAAATATGGTTGTCGATTGCCTGCCACATAATCCAGGTTGAAGGAAGAAGTCCGTTCATATCTACAACGATTCTGTTTGCAAAAGAAAGGGCTGGTCCCATTTCTCCTGCATCTTCTCCGGCACGGTCACCACCGTCTACTTCACTCATCCAGAGACCTTTTTTATTTGCAACAGCAAGTTCCCTTAATTCCTTGCGGCCTACACCTTCATAAGTGTGAACGTCGATTCTCTTAAGAACTTTTTTTGCTTCATCACTAAGCTGGGTGAATGCATAAGTCTGTGTATCAATACTTGTTTCATCAGTTCCGCAGAGAACTACTTTTGAGAGACCGTGGCGTTTAAGTGCCTTACTCATTTCTACAAGCATGCGGCTCTGGCTTTCTCCAATATCAAAGTGACAGCCTTCCTGCTTCCATGAATTTGCACCCCAGTAATTTGTAGCAGGTTCATTCATAGGATCACAGCTCTGGAAAGTAACACCCCATTCTTTCTTGTAGTGTTCCATTACAGTTGCCATGTATTCAGCAAAGTTTGTGTACTGGTCATCGCGAAGGTTGTTGTCTTCTGCATGAACGTTTCCGGATGAACAACCAGAGTAAGTCATAAAGTATGGAGCTGAATTAGAGAAAGCTTCTACAATTACATCATCTCCACCAGCTTTAAGGGCACGAAGAAGAACGTTGCGCTGATTATGGTCTGCAGTCCAGTCGTAGGTTAAAGTTCCGTCTTCATTAAGGCTTGCATAACCAGGCATGTTGGAATCTGTACGTGTAATATGATGATGAGCAGGGTCATCGCCGCCACCAATATTGTAACGGATTACATTAAATCCAAGACTGTTTCCTTCGTTGCTGTAAAGAAGGTCAGCTGCTTTCTGAGAAAGTACATCTGAATAACCGATTCTGTTTGCCCACCAGCAGAAACTTGTTCCCCATCCTTCAAAGGAACCGAATGGTGATGCATTCTTTTTATCAACTACAATTACACCTGAGTTATCCTTACCTGCATCAGATGAATCTGCATTTTCTGAAAATCCGTAAGCTGCAAGAATGGCTGTTAATGCCGATGCTGCAATAATTGTTTTAGCTTTCATTTTTCCTCCAAAAAAAGTTACCTTTATATTGAAAAGGTTTTCATCTTTAAGATTATCAGTGATGCTTTTAGTTGTCAATTTTAAAAATAAAGGGCAGGGGTGAATAAAAAAAGGCGGCCGTTTAAAGACGACCACCTTATATATAGAAGAATTATTATTAAATTTTACACTCAATATTATTTTTCAGTTATTTTTGCACCTGAAGCTTTGTAAGCGTTTTTATCGGTGTCGTAAAGGGTTCCGTTTTTACTAGTCTTGAATACACCTCCTGAAAGCCTGATTCCGTGAGGAGAAGAAGGATCGTCTTCTTTTGTATCAGTCTTAAAGACAGTGGAATTACCGCTGATTTCAAAATTACCTGAATCAATAAAAATTGTTTCATCTGCCTTAATTGCATTTTTTGCGTTACTTAAATATGCAGTAAAGGTTTTTCCTTTTTCTACGGTAAAGGTTTTGCAGTTTATGCAGGATCCTTTTTTTGTTCCTTCAAAATAAAACTTACCTGTACCTTTAATTTTTACATCATCAGCTTTTACACCGTGATAAGTTTTTCCCTGGATGTAAAGAGTTCCCTTTCCTCCAATCTCAAGATTTTTTTTGCAGTGAAGGGCTGCATTTTTATTTGCAGAAGTACCGGAAGAAATAATGTAGTTAACTGAATCTTCCTTTGCAGATATTTCTGTCTTGGCTTCTCCATAAATTGCAGGCTGGCCATCTGTGTTTTCAATGTAGGCATTGTTAAGCTTGAGAATTGTATTCTTGGTTTTGTTTACAATCTGTCCGTTAAAATAGCCTGTGATTTCATATTGAACAGCTTCTTTTTTTGGAGCAATGGTAATCACATTCTTTTCTATTGTAACACTGTTGTCTTGTGGTGAAATTTTAAATTCACCATAGTACTTTGGATCCTGGGCAGAAAGCTGAAAAGCAGAAAGAAGAAGAAGGGCTGCCGAAAGAAGTTTAGATATTCTTTTCATAAAGTTCTCCTGTTAATAAAAATTATTTTTCTTCTATAATCTTGGCACCAGAAACAACCCAGCTGTCATCTTCTGTTGAGTAAAGGGAAGTATTGTTAAAGGTGTGAAAGAGTCCCCCGGAAAGATTTATGTAGTGAACCTGATGAGGAGAATCTTCTGAATCATCTGTTTTTAAGGCAGTACCATTGTCATAAAAATAGAAGTTACCTGATGCAATGGAAATGTTGTCATCTGCCTTAATTCCGTTTTTAGAATTTAAGAGATAGCAGGTGAATGTTTTTTCTTCTTCAACAGTTAAGGTTGTACAGTTAAGGGCTGAACCTTTTAAGGTACCTTCTATATAAAAGGTACCTGAACCCTTAATCTTTGTTTCTTCTGCTTCTATTCCGTGACAGATTTTTCCGGAAACGTAAAGGGTTCCACCGCCACCAATTACAAGATTTCTTTTACCTTCAAGAGCAGCATTTCTTGAGTAACCCTTTCCCCAGGAAACAATGTAGTTAGTTGAATCTTTAGCAGCAGAAACTTCGCATTTTACATCACAGCTTAAAGCCGGCTCTCCATGAGAGTTTTCCAGAAAAGCGTTCTTGAGTTTTATTACAGTATTTTTTGTAGTGCAGGAAATGGTTCCATTGAAATAACCAGAGAGGGTGTAAGTTACATCTTCTGCTTCAGGAGCAATTACGATTGTATCTTTTCCGACTCTGACAGAATCATTCATAGGTTCGATTGTAAGTGAACTTCCATAGGCATCTCTTGCTGAATCATAATCAATGGAATATTTAACAGGTTTTTTCTGAATACAGGATGTTAATAAACAAGCTGTTATAACTGAAAAAAGTATTATTGATTTCTTCATAGTTTCTCCTTAGGAATAAAAAAATCTAATTAAATTATAGTTCGGCAATTATTTAAAACAATAAAGACTATTTAAGAATTCAAAAAAAATTTCTCAAAAGAGATAAATTATTTTAATTTTTTAAGAATTGTAAATTCTTTTGCATTATACTTGCCTTTAGAAGGAGGTTAACTGCTGATGGCAATCGAAGTTTTCAACCGGCGTGAAGTAAAATACATGCTCAGTGATGAAGATAAGAATGCTTTGCTTTCGATTATTGGCCAATACATGGACAGCGATCCGTTTAACAAAGGCGGAAAGACTTATTCTATTTGTAACCTTTATCTTGATACAGAAGCAGATGAGTTAATACGCAGATCTCTGGAAAAGCCGGTATTTAAAGAAAAAATACGGCTTAGAAGTTATGGAACAGTAGCTTTAACTGACAAGGTTTATCTTGAAAGCAAAAAGAAGTTTGATCATGTTGTAAATAAAAGACGGACTGCCTTTATTCTTTCTGATGTTTACAAATATTTTGAAGAAGGAATAATTCCGGAAAACCCTGAAATAAAAATGAACAGGCAGGTTATGAAAGAAATTGATTACATCATGCATTTTTATAACCTTAAGCCAAAGGTTTTTATTTCTTATGATCGACTTGCATTCTTTGAAAAAAACAATTCTGACTTTCGCCTGACGATAGACAGAAATATTCAGACAAGGAGAACAGATTTACGTCTTGATTCCCCGGCTTATGGAACACAGCTTTTACCGGAAGGTAAGTGGCTTATGGAAGCAAAAGCTTTTAAGGCCTTTCCATTGTGGTTTGTAAAGTTCTTGTCATCAAGAAAGATTTACAGTTCATCATTTTCAAAATACGGTACGGAATATAAAAATTACGTACTGTCAAAAAAATAAATTTATATTCAGGAGATTAGTATGAAAGAAATTCTTATGGGATTTGTAATTAGAGCTGAAGATGTAAATATCTTCTTCAATATGATTCTTGGTCTTGTTACAGGTTTTATTATTGCCTGCGGTTATTTTTTAGCTAATCACAAAAGAAAGTTTTCTAAAAACTTTGTAATCACTGTTTTCTTCCTTCCTGTAATTATGGCAGTAATAATTCCATTTATTGCCAGTGACCTTAAAAAGACCCTGGCCCTTGCCGGTGTATTTGCTCTTTGCCGTTTCCGCAGTATTCCTGGTGATTCAAAGGATATTCTTTACGTATTCTTTGCAATTTCTTCCGGACTTATCGTTGGTCTTAACAGCTACTTTATCGGTTTCTCACTTGTTATCTGTGTTACAGTTCTTTACGTTCTTATTTCACGCCTCTGGAATGATGAATCAAAACAGATTCTTAAGATTACAATTCCGGAAGACATGAACTACAAGGATGTCTTTAACGATATTTTTGCAAAGTATGTAGTTAAGTACGATGTTAAAAATGTTAAGACATCAAACATGGGAACCCTTATTACAATCTCTTACTGGTTCCAGCCAAAGAAAGACATTGATACAAAAGCCTTTATCGATGAATTAAGAACACGCAACGGAAACCTGAACATCATCATCGAAAATCCGGAAGACATGATGGTCCCTGTTCTGTAAATAAAACTTTTTTGATCTGATACCGGTAGTTGTTTATTCAGCTGCCGGTATTTTTTTTTATTTTTAAATGCAGGAGCGGCATAGAGTGTCGGAGTGTTTGTAAATTTTTACAAACCTGCAGATTTATGTGATTAGAAATCCCTTTTTATCAGTTATAGTCGCCAAATTCGGAATGAATTATCCATCATCTTTAGCTTAATTTTCTTCTTCTTTATACACATTCCCTAAAATCCAGCTGTGGCCGTATTTTTCTGCAAAGCGGCAGAGGTCAGAGAATTCCAGGCTGATGCTGGCAGTGTTTCTTAAAGGGTGAATGATGACTTTCTGTCCTGTAAAGTTTTCATCAAAAAAAAGCTTAACCCTGCATTCACTATCAGCTTTAATGCAGAGAGGAGACACGGAACCTGGAGTGATGTCCAGATATTTTTTTAGTTCATCCGGATTACAAAAACTTAAGCGGCTGTAGCCAAAAAGGGCAGCTATTTTTTTTAAGTCAGCCCGCTTGTGCAGGTTCATGGAAACAAGACCGTAATTATTGTTTTTATCCTTTACAAAAAGATTTTTTACATCAATACCAGGCAGATTAATAACAACATCCTCCGCATCCTTTTCAGAAAAAATTGCCTTGTGCTCCTGAATCTCAAAGGGAATATTTAAATCAGTAAGGGTTTGTAAAATTTCTTCCATATAAGTGCTGCTCCTTTACCAGATTTTGCTTCTGCTCTTTTTTATTTCGCTTCTGATTTTTTTAAGCTTGAGCTTTCTTTCTTTACTGGCGCGGGTAGGTTTTGTCTTTATTCTTTTTTTAGGAATAACCAGAGCCTGAAGAATTTTTGACTCAAGTCTTGAAAGTGCAATCTCTCTGTTCCTTTCCTGATAACGTTCATCATCTACATCTAAAAAAAGACAGCCCTCTTTATTTATATTTGCAGTGAGTTTAATTTTAAGACGCTTTAATTCAACTTCAGAAAGACCGGCCAGACAGGTAAGGGGCAGGGTAAGGTGAACTTTTGTATTCACCTTGTTTACGTTCTGTCCTCCATTCCCACCACTGCGGGCAAAGGTCATCTGGCAATTATTTACGATTGACTGATGCAGCTCTTTTTTGTTCATGGCCTTATTGTAATGCTTTAAGCCCGGGACTTCTATTGGGGGGGAAAGTGCCCCATTTAGTTTGATTTTATAAGGATGAAAATATATTCTATTGGGAAGTCGTTAACAGAATATCTTCTTGATATTATTTATAAATTATTACAGAGACTTAAAGTATTCAAATAAGAAAAGTGGAAATGCATTTAATATACTAACTTCGTTATTTGGAAGAACATATTTTTCTAATTCTGCTTTATAGATTTTATCCTGACTTACAGCTTCTTTATTTTTGGGTAAATCATAATTGTCAGAACAGATATAATTTGCCTTTTTGATATTTTGCTCTCTTAAATAAGTCCAGTTTTCTTTTACAAATCTCTCCCGCTCTTTTGTGACAGGCCTCAATTCCTTTGTTTTTCTATCGATTGTGAACTGAAGAAAATCTGTGCTTTTATAAAAAGTAAATGTTTTAGTTACATAATCCTTAAAATTAGAACAATCATCTCTAGAAACTTTATAATCATAAAAATGCTCATCTGGAAGTTTCTGTGTACATTTAATAGATTCAATCATTGGATAACTTATATAGAGTTTTCCATTGATTGTTTCATCTGAGAAAAAGTCTA
>NZ_JAILGZ010000018.1 GCF_024696245.1 Treponema sp. | reverse complement strand
TTCTGCAATCCGTCCTAAGGGAAATGGAAAAGGCGGTATTTACTTTGGCGCTACCGGCTGCGGTAAAAGCTACACAATGGTTTTCTTAAGCAGGCTTTTGATGAAGTCCCGTGAGTTGAACAGTCCAACTATTGTTGTAATTACAGACAGAACTGACCTTGATGCTCAGCTTAGTAAAATCTTTATTGAAAGCAAAAACTATATTGGCGATGAAAATGTTGAATGTATAGAAAGCCGTGCACTTTTGAAAGAAAAACTTGAAGACAGAAAAAGTGGAGGCGTCTTCCTTACTACAATTCAGAAATTCTGTGAAGATATAAAACTTCTTTCTGAACGTTCAAATATTATCTGTATAAGTGATGAAGCACACCGCAGTCAGAATAATCTTGAAGAAAAAACTATAATTACAGATAACGGCGTTGAACATAAATACGGCTTTGCAAAGTATCTGCATGATTCACTTCCTAATGCAACTTATGTGGGCTTTACAGGAACTCCGATTGATGAAATGGCACAGGTCTTTGGTGATGTTGTTGAAACTTACACTATGAAAGAATCTGTTGCAGATGGAATTACAGTAAATCTTGTTTATGAAGGTCGTGCTGCAAAAGTAATACTTGATCAGAAGAAAATCCGAGAGATTGAAGAGTATTACGCAAAATGCGAAGACGAAGGTGCAAACGAAGCCCAAATTGCTGCAAGTAAAAAGGCAGTTGCAAACCTTGATGCAATTATGGGTGATGATGATATAGTTGCAGAAGTTGCCCAGGACTTTATTAATCATTATGAAACTCGTGTTCGTGAAGGCACAACGGTTGAAGGCAAAGCAATGTTTGTCTGTTCCAACCGTGAAATTGCTTATAAGCTCTGGCAGAAGATTGTAGAGCTTCGTCCTGAATGGAACGAGAAGAAAGACTGCGGAGATAAAGATTATAAGCCTATCGAAAAAATCAAAATGGTAATGACCGAGAATAAGGCAAAAGATACGAAAGGTCTTTTTGAACTTCTTGGTAATCATGAATACAGAAGAGAACTGGACCGCCAGTTTAAGAAGGTAGAATCAAACTTTAAGATTGCAATTGTAGTTGATATGTGGATTACAGGTTTTGATGTTCCGTCTCTGGATACAATCTACATATATAAACCACTGCAGAAACATACTTTGATTCAGACAATCAGCCGTGTAAACAGAACATACAAAGGCAAAGATCGTGGTTTGATTGTAGACTACATCGGAATCAAGCGGGCAATGAACGAAGCCCTCAAAAAATATACCGGCGATGATAACGAAGAGTTTGAAGATACAGACAAAGCCGTTGCAATTGTAAAAGACCAGATTAGTGTTCTGGATGCAATGTTCAATGAGTTTGATTCTTCTGACTATTACAATGGAAGCCCGCTTAAACAGCTTGAATGCTTGAATAAGGCTGTTGAGTTTGTTCAGGCAAGTGAAGAATTAGAAAAGCGTTTTATGGATGCTGTACGCAGAATGAAGAAAGCATTTAATCTTTGTTCTTCCAGCGAGATCATCAAAAAGAATGATAAAGATAAAATCAACTTTTACATTGCGATTCGTTCAATTTTGTTTAAGATTACAAAAGGCGATGCTCCTGATATTACAACAATGAATCATCATGTTGCACAATTGATTAATGAAGCAATTAAAGCCGACGGAGTTGAAGAATTATTCCAGCTTGGAAAGAATGTAAACTTTGACATCTTTACACCAGAATATCTTGAAAAGATTAATGCAATCCAGCTACCTAATACTAAGATTAAAATCCTACAACAATTGCTTCAGCAGGTTATTGCGGACTATAAGCGTACAAACAAAATCAAGGCCATGGAATTCAGCGAGCGAATGAAGAAGCTTGTTGAAGAATACAACAACCGTCACATTGATGATTTTACTGTTCAGGTTCTTGATGAAGTTACAAAGCCGTTGAATGAATTACTCAATGATATTCAAAAAGACAAAGAGCACTTTAAAGAACTTGGAATCAGTTTTGAAGAAAAAGCCTTCTATGACATTCTTGTAAGTTGTGCACAGAAATTTCATTTTGAAAATCAATATCCAGATGACAAGATGAAAGACCTTGCAAAGAAAGTTAAGGCTCTTGTTGATGATAAGACAAAATATACTGATTGGGACCAGAGAATTGATGTGAAGGCTAGATGAAGTATATAATGAAGTCTTTGAACAGGCTGAAAATTTTAAGAAGTATGCGGAGTAATTAGAAGGAAAGGAGATATATAAAATGTCATTTAGTTGGGTTCCATATTACAAAGAATTAGCAGAAAAATTAGTACAATATCGTGATAAGCGAGAAGACTTGCTTAATATTATACGTGGACTTGATAGAGAATATATAGACTTTTTACAGAAAGATGGGGATGGAACAAAGATTACAGACATTCACCCTTTTGCAATTTACTCAATATTTAGTAGACTTTTTCTTGTTCCAAAAAAACAGAAGATTCTTGAATACTTAAAAACTAAATTAAATCTTACAAGTCCTATACCTACTGATTTTGATGGAATTCCATCTGTTAATCCTCAAAACTCATTCTGGGGGATGCCATGGGATAATGATGCAAAGCAGAAAGTAGAAGAAAACTGGGATTTATTTTGTTGTGCTGTAAATGAAAATTTTGATGAAGATGAATTTTGTAAATGTTTTGATAAAGTCATTAGTCAGCAAGGTGCAAAATGGAATGTAACACAAGCTTTATTTAGGATGAACCCTGATAAGTTTATCTCTCTTGATGGCAATAGTCGTGAATATTTAAGTACAGAAAATATAACAGTTTTTAATGAACGAGATTTATCTGGAAAAAAATATTTAAGCTTGTTAAATGATTATCTACATTTTCTTTTACATCATTTA
>NZ_JAILGZ010000143.1 GCF_024696245.1 Treponema sp. | reverse complement strand
AATTCTTATTGCTGCAGGCTTCCTTGGTGCAGAAGAATATACTGCAAAAGCCTTTGGTACTCCTCTGTCTCAGAGAAATACTGTTCTTGCAAAAGAAGGTTACAGCTACCGCACTGATGTAGAAAAAGTATTTACTGCAGGGGACATGCACAGGGGACAGTCTCTGGTTGTATGGGCAATTGCAGAAGGTCGTGAATGTGCCAGGGAAATAGATGAATACCTTATGGGCTACACAAATCTTTAGTCACCTGGTTAATATGTTTAATTAAAAGAAAGGCTCTTTTATGAAGTTTACCGCTATCATAAAAGAGCCTTTATTATTTATAAGTTTTTTTTAGTTATTTAATAAATCAGCTGCCGATGGAACCTTTAGTAGAAGGAACCTCTCCGTTGCGGCGTGGATCAATTTCTACAGCAGATCTCATAGCTCTTGAAGCGGCCTTAAATAAACCTTCCATTTTGTGGTGGTCACTTCTGCCTCTTATTGTATCAAGGTGAAGGTTGCACTTTGCATTTGCAACAAAACCCTGCCAGAAATCTTCAAAGCAGTCAGTCTGAAAACTAGCCTCTGTTCCTTCTGGTGAAATTGAAACAAGAGGAATGTTTGTAAGTCCTGCATTGCAAACTAAAAATGAACGGCCTCCAAAATCAACACTTGCCTGAAGTAAAGCTTCATCCATTGGATAAATAAAAAATCCGCTTCTGTTGATTCCGGCACAGTTGCCTAAAGCTTTTGCAAAACAAAGGCCAAGAACAATACCTGTGTCTTCTATAAGGTGATGCTGGTCAACGTGCAGGTCTCCCTTTAATTCACCTGTAAGATCAAACATTCCGTGTTTGCAGAAAGAACGGAGCATGTGATCAAAAAAACCAATAGGATTCTTAACGTCACATTTTCCTGTACCGTCAAGATTCAGTGTAAGCTTAATTTGTGTTTCTGAAGTATTTCTTTCAATAGTCGCAGTGCGCATAATCTTCTCCAATCTGCATTTATTCCGTTTAACTGCGGAATGAATTTATAATACAACTTTTTTTTTATATTGTCAGCGACATTGTAAAATGAGATACTGTTGAACATGACGACAAAAGAAAAAGTACTGAATGAATTGAATAATAAATCTAAACCTGTCAGCGGAGAGTATCTTGCAAAAATCTGCGGTGTGAGCAGGGCGGCTGTATGGAAGGCAATTAATTCTTTGAGGGAAGCCGGTGTCTGCATCATCGGAACTACTAACGGCGGTTACATAATTGAAGGTCAGGCGGATATTTTTTCTTTAGAAACAGTCAGGCGTGAATTTGAAACGGCATTTCCTCAGTTTTCAGAAAGTCATATTGAATGTTTTAATGAAATAGATTCAACAAATACCTATGCAAAAAGATTGTTGTCTCAATGTGCTTCTCTTAGAAATGAAAAGGGAGAACTTACTGCAGATGGAAAAAAATATAATAATTCAATTATTGTTGCAGAATCACAGACAGCAGGAAGAGGAAGGTCCGGCAGAACTTTTGTTTCTCCAAAAAAAACCGGTATTTATCTTTCAGTAATTGTTATGCCTGAAGGCGGTGTAAAGAATCCGGCTCGCATAACGGCATTCAGTGCGGTGGCAGTCTGTCGTGCAATAGAAAAACTTTATGGTGCAGAGCCTTCTATAAAATGGATAAATGATATTTTTTTGAATGGAAAAAAAGTTTCAGGAATTCTTACAGAAGGAACTGCAAATTTTGAAACAGGTATAATTGATTCAGCTATAATTGGAATTGGAATTAATATTGAACCTAATGAAGAGTTTTCAAAAAGCGGATTGAGTAAAGTTGCAGGTTCAATTATTGACGGAACAGCTGATAAAAATGATAAGAAAAATTCTGTGACCCGTGCAAAATTTGCTGCTTTTGTTGCAGGAGAAGTTCTGTCTGTTTTACAGGAAGATAAAGCAAGTGTTATTACTGAATATAAAGCCCGGTCGTTTATAATTGGAAAAACAGTAGAAGTTCATGCTCTGGCCGACAGTAATCAGGGAGTGTATAAAGCAACGGCTGTAGATATAACGGATGATGCTGCTCTTGTCGTTGAATGTTCTGATGGAAGCCGTCATACCCTTTCTTCCGGCGAAGTAACCCTAAAGTCTGACGCATTTGTTTAAGTCTTTTAACAGTTCAAGAATGTATTTTGCCTGATGGGGATTTAGTGCTTTATAATATTTTATAATTTCCTGGACAGATGCTGAATTTTTTACTTCCGGATTAAAAAAATCAGATGGAGAAATATTTAGGAATTCACAGATGTTTAAAAAAGAGGTTATTGAAATGGAAGCTTTTCCGGTTTCGATTTTGTTGATGTAACTTTCATTTTGTCCTAAAGACAGACTCATTTCTCGTGCTGAAATATGTTTTTCGTTTCTTAAAAACCGTAATCTATCTCTAAAAAAATCTTCAGTCATATCAAACCTCTGTATAGCATTGTAAATCACAGATTTGTTGATTTATGACTTTTTAAGCTGTATACTGAATACTGTATAGCATTATATACTCTATTAACTTAAATCTATAGCCTATGGAGAGAGGTATGAAGTTACGTTTTGTTCTGTCTGTTTTTTTAGTCACTTTTGGAACTTTTTTAGTTGGATGTAAAAGTGAAGATGAGAAAATTGTGAAAAGTATTACGGTAACTGTCAGTGATTTGCCGAACTTGTCTCTTGATGAGAAAATTGATCTTTATGAAATAAAAGTTATTGAAGATAGAGCAGAACCTTCTTACGATTCCAGTTTTTTTTATAAATTATCCATAGTATGTTCATCGGCTTCACCTGTTAGTCTTGATTTAACTGAATTGGGTATAACTACTATAGAAAGCTCATCTATATTTATAGACTGTATAGTTTTGCAAGGTATAAAGTTACCAGATTCACTTACAACAATAGGATCGAGTGCATTTTCTGGTTGTATAAGTTTGAAAAGTATAGAGATGCCTGATTCAGTTACAACAATAGAAATGTATGCATTTTCTGGTTGCACAAGTTTGAAGAGTGTAGAGATACCTGATTCAGTCACACAAATAGAAATGTATGCATTTTCTGGTTGTACAAGTTTGAAGAGTGTAGAGATACCTGATTCAGTCACAGCAATAGGATCGAATGTATTTTCTGATTGTACAAGTTTGCAGAACGTGGAGATATCTGCTTCACTTACAACGATAGGAGGGTATGCATTTTATGGTTGTACAAGTTTGAAAAGTATAGAGATACCAGATTCAGTCACAACAATAGGATCGGGTGCATTTTCTGGTTGTACAAGTTTGAAGACTGTAGAGATACCCGATTCAGTCACAACAATAATAGAAGGTGTATTTGCAAATTGTACGAGTTTGCAGAGCGTAGAGATACCTGATTCAGTTACAGCAATAAAAGGAGGTAGCATTAGTTTAGGGTTTTACGGTGCATTTTCTGGTTGTACAAGTTTGAAAAGTGTAGAGATACCAGATTCAGTTACATCAATAGGAACGGGTGCATTTGCAAATTGTACAAGTTTGCAGAACGTGGAGATATCTGCTTCACTTACAACGATAGGAGAGTATGCATTTTATGGTTGTACAAGTTTGAAGAGTGTATATATTCCTGCTTCAGTTACAACGATAGAAAAGAATGCATTTAAGGAATGTACAAATCTTTTAAGTGTCGTTTTTGAGGATATAGAAGGGTGGTCTCCTCAAGTTTCAAATTTAGTAGAAACAACAAAGTTGTTAGTTCTTGGTTATAGTTTTACAAAGAGTTAATGTGTTATGAAAATAAACTGGCATCGTAGGGATATTTCAAAAGAAGAGTATGAATGTGCTTTTTTAAATAATAGTGTAAAAGAAGCTGCGTATAAAGAAGCAAGTGATATCCGTAAATTTGAAATAGAACTTTTCTGGAAACGGGCAGCTTTTTTCTGGGCATTTATCGTTTCTATTTATACAGCATATTACCATGTTCTTACAAAAATATATGAAAGAAAATGTGAAAACGGTACTTATTATTTGCATGGAAAAATTCCTTTAATAGTCTTAAGTGGTTTAGGTCTGTTTTTTTGTGTTTCATGGTTGCTGTCTAGTAGGGGTTCAAAACACTGGCAGGAAAATTGGGAAAAACATCTCATGCTTCTGGAAGATTCGATAACTGGACCTCTTCATAAAACATATGAAGCAGGAAAAGCATTTTCTGAATCAGAATTAATAATAGCTGCAGGATGGATTGTCAGTATCTGTTCATATGGTTTATTACTTTTTGAATTCGCGGAGTTTGTAAAAAAAATAAATAATGGTGTTGCATGTTTTTTTATAACATGTATTTTTGCTCTACTTGTATTTATATTGCTTATCTCCTATTCACAAATTGTAAAAGGAACGACATCTAAATCAGGAAGCATAAAATTTCAAACGCAGATTTTGGATAAATAATTATGTGTGAAATAAAGAAAGATTGTATATACAGACTGTTTTTGTTTATTGCAGGTTTTGCGGCATTGGTTTTGATTCTGTACTTTTATTTTATGGATGATGAAATGAAAAATTGTTGTGCCATTAAAGTTTTTATAATTATATTGTTTGCAGTGGTTTTTGTTTTGGCATGTTGTTTAGTTTGTTTATCAGATTGTAATACGGAGTGTAATTATAATTCTGAAAATTATATTCGCCTGGATAAAGGAAAAATAAAACTTGTTGTCGATAAAGGGGATAATTGTTATACAGTAATATGTAAAGATAAGTTTTCTGATTTGATTCAATATATTCCTGAAGATTCAAAAATATGTATTTATGCAGATAAGTTATCTCTTTCAAAAGACGATTTAATTAAACTTTCTGAAAAAATTAAAAATCAAAAACTCATCTTTGTAAGAAAATAAAATATTTAGTAGATAAGCACTTAACAAGAATAGAGTTAATTTCCCCCCTCTTTCACCCCTCCCGGACAGCAACGGCTCTGGCGGCATTCCAGGCCTGCTTGATACCCACAGAAAAAGAGGGCTGCGTACATTTTTATTCCCCTGCTGCCTTTTCTGGCAAACCAGGCTCTTTTACATTGATTCCAGTTTTTAAAAACCATGGGAATAAAACAGATAAAAAGAGAAAGTGTAGTGGAACTTTCTGACGGAAGCAAAAAAACCCTTATTTCCGGAGAAGTATCTTTAAGCTCTGCTGAGTTTGCTAAATAAAGTAGGTCTTCATTGAACCCTTGCCTTTGATTTCCATTTCTACAGGTTTTCTATATTTAAACAACTCCTTTGTCTGTTCATAGGTTTGTTCTGAAACATGAATGCGCATTGCCTTTCCGGAACTTTCCATTCGGCTGGCAACATTAACCGTATCACCCCAGATGTCGTAAATAAATTTTGTTTTACCGATTACACCGGCTACAAGATTACCTGTATTTATCCCGATGCGAATCTTTAATTTTACCGGAGAATTTTTATTTATTTCTTCAATATCACTTATCAGGCCCTGGGCAAAGCGAATCATTCTGCCGGCTTCTTCAGGAGAAGATTCTTCTGACAAACCGGTAGCTGCCATGTAAGCGTCACCAATGGTTTTAATTTTTTCAATCCCTTCCTTTTCTGCCCTTTCATCAAAAAGCACAACCATTTTGTTAAGCAAATGTACGATTTCTTCCGCAGTCATTTTGCCACTTAATTTTGTAAAGCCAACAATGTCAGTAAAAAGAACCGTAACATTAGGATACTCTTTAGCTATTGTATGGTCAGGGTGTTCAGAAAGTTCCCTGGCAATATTTGCAGGAAGAATATTAAGAAGAAGGTGCTCTGCCTTTTCATTTGCAATTCTAAGTTCATGGGTTCTTTCTTCTACAGTTTTTTCAAGAGTTATTTTGTAACGTTCCAATATTTCGATTTCAAGTTTATGAGCTTTTTCTACAGCCTGATTTATATCCATAACTGAAAAGCCATGAAGAAGAATAACAACAAAGACCATGGAAAGATTTGTCAGCGACAGTCCATAGAAAAAAATCTGTACAATAGTTGCTGCAATAGGAACAAGGGTAAAAGCCAGAAGAGGCATTACAAGAAGAGAATTAAACTTTTTTCTGTATTTAATAATAACAGAAACCTGACAGATAATTATCAGAATAGGAAAAAGATAGCACAGAATTTGTCCGGAAGATCTCTGATAATGGTTTGTGCTGTCAAAAGTATAATAAAGTCCTGTAAACTGAGAAATGATTAAAAGAATAAGGCCTGCTGCAGTCAGCCATTTTACAGTCCTGATTCTTTTAGGCATCACAGTCATTCCGCCTTCATTACTAAACAAATCTATTAAGTAGCGGTTAAAAAAATAAAGAATTAGAAGACTAAAAAGAAAAACAGAAAAATTAGTGATCCTGACCATCCACCATCCTAAAAGTGAAGTGTCCCCACGGAAAATGTAGGCTAGTCTGTCTGTAATAAGAATTAAGGTGGCGGTAACTTCAAGATTCATCAGGGAAAACTTTCTTCTTCTTGTTACAGTTTTTGTTATTGATAGCAGGAATGTAAGTGAAAAACAAATACCTATAAAAATAAGCATTACGTTTAACTGCTGTTCTTTTAAAAAGTCCATACCTTATTTTCACTTCATTTTAAAATGAAATCAAGCAAAAATCTTAAGCCGGCCTTAAATCCAATTAATTTCTTTTATCCTTCCCTGATAGTGATTGCCCTTGAAGCATTCCAGGCCTGTTTAATTCCTACAGAGAAAAATACAGGAAAGAGGGCTGC
>NZ_JAILGZ010000115.1 GCF_024696245.1 Treponema sp. | reverse complement strand
CCCCCTTACTTTAAAAAGTCTTTATATTTTTAGTATCTGCTGTACAATTAAAGTATGAAAAAACACCATAAATCCAGACGGCAGCGGCTCTTAAGGGAATTAAAATACATTTTCCTTAATCCCTTTACCTGGGCCTGGATTCTTATAGCAGTAATTCTCCTTGTCATTACAGTGGTGAACAAGCTTACAGAAACAGAAGCCGGTATATCTTCCTGGTGGGATTCAATCTGGTTCAGCCTTGTAACAATCGCTGCAGGCTACTATGAATATTCACCGGCTACAGTTCCGGGAAGAATCGCAAGCTTTCTGCTTCTTATATTCGGTATGCTGGTTCTGTCTGCCATTACCGGTAGAATCGCATCATATTTTCTTGATATTCAGCTTAAAAAAGAAAAAGGACTTCTGAGGTTAAAAAACATGAAAGGACACTTTATTATCTGCGGATGGAGAGCGGGCTTTGACAAAATACTGGACTATGTTCTTGTCTCCAACCCTGACATTACAACAGACATGATTGTTCTGGTAAACGAAGCCAGCGGTGACCAGATGGAAAGCATTCTTGGAGAAAACCGCTTTAAGGGAATTCACTTTGTAGGTGGAGATTTTTCTGACGAAGCTGTATTAAAAAGAGCCCAGGTAGAAAAAGCTGAACGTGCCCTTATAATAAGCGACCAGTCTAAAAAATATTCCCAGCTGGAGACGGATTCCCGCACAGTTCTTGCCGTTCTTACCATAAAAAACCTTAACCCGGAAATCTATATTGCAGCAGAACTTACGGATTCAAAGTTTCAGAATCACCTTCATATGGCCCACTGTGACGAAATCATCCTTACCTCTGACTATGAATACAGCCTTCTTGCCACAGCTTCTTCGGGAATGGGTTACTCCAACGTAATCAGCGCCCTTATAAGCAATGATGCAGACACAGGAATAATCGTAGAAGACATAGAAAGGGAATTTATAGGAAAAACCTACAAGGACTTAAAAAAGACCTTTACTGACTCCAAGGAAGTTCTGGTAGGCCTGCTTTTAAATACAGGTAATTTTCACCAGAGAAGAAAAGACGCCCTAAGGGAAGCCCAGAAAAACCCTGACATTAAAAAAGTCATTAATGAACTTAAGAAGGTAAAAAACATAAAGAGCAACTCTCCCCTTCTTACCCCTGATGACAGTTATATAATTCCGCCCTTTACAAAGGCAATTTTTGTCCGTGGAAAAACCCAGGAAGATTCCTGAGGCCACAATTTAAGGAGTAAAACATGCAGAAACTTGCAGATTTTGAAGAAGTACTTCCAAAGCTTCAGAAAATAGAACTTTTTTCGGATTTTAGCGGCAAAAGCCAGAAAGAACTTAAAATCATGCGGCTTATATACGAAAACCTTAAGATAAAGGACTTTACTGCCGGAGAAACAATAATTCAGGAAGGCTCTAAGGGAGACCTTTTTTACATACTTTACAGCGGCTCAGTTCAGGTACTGCAAAGCACCTTTGAAGGAGACCAGATAGCCCTTGCAAACCTTAATTCAACAATGAACATTTTCTTTGGGGAATCAGCCCTTATAAGTGATGACGTCCGCACTGCAACTATTGTAGCAACCACAGACTGCAGGACCATAACCCTGTCTAAAAAAGCCTTTACCACTATATGTGAAGAAGAGCCTCTTTTTGGCTACAAGGTACTCCTTCACCTTGCCCAGAGGATGATTTCTACGATTCACAGCAGCAACATGGACAAGGCAACCCTTTACGAAGCCCTTTACAACGAAATAGCAAACTCCTGATGCCACTTTTTCTTAATGAATTCGTTAAAGGCAATTATTACAGAAACAACAAAGGCCATAAAGTCAGCTGCCATACCTGCGTAAAGAAGACCGTTAATTCCGATAATTGCAGGAAGAATAATAATCATTGGCAGTAAAAAGAGAATCTGTCTTGTAAGAGAAAGGAAAAGCCCTGTTTTAGGTTTACCGATGGCACTAAAGAAAGTACTTGTAAGAGGCTGAATGTTATTAATAAAGGTACAGAAAAGGAAAATCCTTATGTATCTGACGGCAAAATCCACATAAAGGGGTGAACCTTTTCCAAAAATAGAAATTATCTGAACAGGAAAGAACTGGAAAAGCAAAAAAGTAATAAAACTAACCACAGTACCGGCATTTCTTGTACAGGAGAAGGCTTTTCTGGCCCTGATATAATCCCTGGCACCGTAATTAAAGGAAACTACAGGCTGCATTGCATGGGTAAGACCAATACAGATAGAAAAATAAAGCATGGCAAGCTTGGTAGCAATTCCCACAACGGCAATAGGAATCTCGTCTCCGTAAACAGAAAGAGCTCCGTAGTGCCTGAAGGAATTGTTGGACACAATCTGAACTATCATCATGGCTATCTGATTAAAACCCTGACTCATTCCCAGTTCAGAAATTCTAAGGACAGTTTTTCCATCCGGAATAAAATCCTTAAGGCTAAGCTTTACAGTCTTAAAATGAGCTATGTGGTAAAGGGCAATAAGGGCAGCAGCAACCTGACCGATAACAGTAGCAGCCGCCGCACCTTTCATTCCCCAGCCAAAAACAATTATAAAAAGAGCATCCAGTCCGGTATTAATGACAGCACCTGTAAGGTTACATATCATTGCTACACCTGGTTTTCCGTCACCACGAATAAGATGACCGCCGCTGATGGCAAGAATTACAAAAGGAAATCCCAGGACAATAATACGGGTGTAATCCCTTGCATAAGGAAGGATTCCCTTTGTAGAACCACAAAAAACAAGAAGGGGATCAAGATAAAGTGAAGAAAATAAGGCAATAATTATTCCTGCAATAAGACCACAGGAAACAGCATTTGCAGCAGCCTTAACAGCCCTTGAAGTATCCCTGGCCCCCATGGAAAGGTTAAAGGCAGCAGCACCACCTATTCCAAAAAGCAGGGAACAGGCAGTACAAAGGCTTGATAAAGGAAAAGCAATATTTGTTGCCGCATTGCCAAGTTCTCCCACATAATGACCGATAAAAATCTGGTCTACTATGTTGTAAAGCCCTGTTACAAGCATGGCTATAATCGAAGGAACAGCGAACCTGAATATAAGTGAACCTATCCTCTCTGTAGCAAGAGGGTTAGCGTGATTAAGATTTTCAGACATTTTTCTATACATGGAAAAATATTTTACATAGAAAATCAAAAACCCTTAAAGGCATAAATCTTGTTATTAACACGAGAATTTTTGAATATTTACCAGGGTTATACCTAAGGCCGGGATGTTTTTTACAACTTGCCTTTACTATGCAGGAAGATACTACAGAAGGAGAAGATATCCTGCCTTTACCGCAGTAATTCTTTTTGTAAAATTCAATACTGCCGGCAGCACTCTTTTCGTAAGGCCCACCGGTACAGCATTTACTTATTGAATCTGCAGCAATTACACCCCAGGACGTTCTGATAAAGCCAGGTTCAATAAGAATAACCTTTATGCCAAAAGAAGCCACTTCCATTCTAAGGGAAGAACTTAAAGCTTCTACTGAATATTTTGATGCATGATACCAGCCAAGAAAAGGAGAAGAAAACCTGCCCGCAATAGAAGACACGTTTATAATCCTGCCCTCCCCCTGCTCCCTCATAAGAGGAAGAACCTTCTGAATAACAAGCATAAGGCCAAAAACATTTACATCAAACTGACAGCGGGCTTCATCAATAGGAATTTCTTCAAGACTTCCACCTGCAGCGTAACCGGCATTATTTACAAGAATATCTACCCTGCCCTGCTCCAGCTTTATACGGTTAATACATAAGTCAACGGACTTTTTATCAGTAAGATCCATATAAACGGCATGACCACCCTTTTCTGCAAATTCCTGCATATTTTCCAGGCGGCGGGCAGCACCATAAACAATAAAGCCCTTTTCTAAAAATTTATAACAGGTATCCAGACCAATACCACTGGATGCACCTGTAACCAGAACTACCTTTTTCATTAACTTCCCCCCCAATGAAGCAGGTAACAGTTTTGATATCAACTCAAGGTTCATATCTAGCGTAAAATAAGGCCTTTTTGCCCCTAAAGCGCTATAGGTAACATATTTGATAACAATAATGCAGTAACACTATTGATATCATTATCCACACAAATCTGTGGATTAACATAAATTCAGGTAACAGTTTTGATAAAATTCAGCTTATTATTAATTCCTTATATTATATAGAATTAGTTATTAGAGCTTTTTTACAGGTAACAGTTTTGATTAAAAACAGTCACAGTTTTGAAAACTCTACTATTATATCTAATAATTAACTAATAAATTTAAAAACTAATAATAAACAACAGGAATATGTGGAAAACCTCCTCTTTTGTTATCAAAACTGTTACTTTTCTTCTATATATTAGCTGTAATTAAAGCATATCTTGTATCATCTTTTAATACAGGAGTTGGACTTTTATACAGCATTACACCAGTTCCATCTGACTTAATGTCAAATTTTACTTCCGGATAATATTTTTCTTTTATCATCTTTAATTCATCAATTAAGCGGCTGTAATTAACGCTTTCCTGACTTCTGTTGGCATTTTCATCAACAGGCATAAACTGTTCAACAAGATTCTTACGGGGAATAAAAACAGGTTTGTTTTCATCAATACCGTTGTTCCTGTAAACAAGCCAGGCGTAAAGATCTTTTCCCGATGCACTGGAGATTTCTTTGTACACTGAATAATCAATTGGAACCGCATGTTTCTGGCAAAAGCCGGCAAATTCAGCAGAAAGAATAATCTTAAACCTGCCAAACTTTACATCCTGCCCGTCATCGATTTCCTGATACTGAACGCCTTCCGTAAAGCGGATATTTCCTGTAGATCTTGTTGTAACCGTAACATCACTTTTAGGATAATTGCCGTTATCGTAGAGATCTTTAAAAAGATAACCTGCCTTGGATTCAGTGACTTTCTGTTCAAAGGCAAAGGCAGCGTTACTAAAACATTCCAGCTGTTCCCTTATATCCTTACCCCTTTGCTTTGGAAGCTGCATTTCTTTTAAAAGCTCTGCCAGGGTTGAATATTCAAGGAATACGGCTTCGTTTTTTGTTTTGTTAAGGACGGCATGGGTTGTAAGGACACTAAGAAGAAGGCGGCCGTATTTTCCAAAAGGAACGTTTTTAGGAGATGTAAGGGTAAGGGTTATTCCGTTACTACCCTTTCTTACAAAAACCTGTTTGTTTACGTTTCTGAATGGAAGTGAGGCTGTGGTAAAGAAACTTGGTATGTAGCCTAAGACTTTGGACTTTTTACGGGTCTCATCCAGGGCAAACATGGCATCAAAGGTATCTCCAAGGGTGATTATTTCTTTATCTTCTGTGCTGTCTGTCTGTTTTTCTGCTGAATTTTCAGTTTTCATTCATTCCCCTTGATTCAGCCTTTACGGATAACTTCACCATTGGAAGTGATGTATGCCTTACCCAGTTCTATATCCTGCCTTAAGTAAGTCATAGCTGCCCTGTATGCGGTTGCCAGGGAAAAGCCGTTGGAACAGAACATTTTGCGAAGTTCATTGCGTTCGTCGTCAGTTACGTGAATGCCTATAAGTACATCCTTTCTTTTTTTTGAAGCAACAGCAGCTTTACTGTCTGAATTTTCTGCAGCACTCTCCCCTGCCCCTTGTTGAGTTGAATCAGCCGGAGAGGTAACACTTTTGATATCATTCTGAATAAATGGTCCTTTTTCTGGAATTGCTTCCGGAATATAAGCTGCCATTGATTCCTGAATTTCGTTATTAACTTTAGCTCTTGCAAGGTCTGCAAAACTTGGATTTTTTTGATGTACAGCCATTAAAGTAACCTCTCTACTAAGTCTGATATTGCAGTTAAAGTCTCTGCTTTTGCAGAAACGATTTTGTCATAGATTGTTGTGTGAATACTCTGACTTTTAGAAAATGCAGGGTCTGTTGGAACGATGATAAATTCAAACTGCTTGTCGGCATTAATCTGGTTAAATACATCAAGGTAGATGCTCTGGCTTTTAAGACGTTTGTCCTGCTGGTTAAGAACAATTTTTTTGAATACAGGTTTTACGCCGTACTGGGCTTCTACAGGAGCCAGGTTCTGGTTAAAAATCTGCCATCCGTCCTTTGAAAATTCATCCAGTTTAAGAACAGGTACTACTTCGTTACAGCCGATAAAAATTGATTTTTCAAATTCGTCAAAAGCTGGGGATGTATCAAAAATACAGTAGTCAAAGTGCTGTTCAAGTTCCGGAAGAATCTTTTTTTGAAAGATGAATGGATAGTGCTCGTTTTTTGCAAACTGCTTAAGGCTTCCCCCTACTCCGAAGGTTGGAATTACAAAAAGGTTTTCCAGGTCAGACTGGTATACACATTCCAGGGTTGGAACGTTGCCGTAAAGAATATCTGCAAGTTCATGATCAAAATCATTAAGCAGCCATGAACTGGAATTGCCCTGAGGGTCACAGTCTATATAAACAACTTTTTTGCCACGGTTGGCAAGGTTAACGGCAACAGATACACTGATACTTGTCTTACCTGTTCCGCCTTTTTGAAGTGCGAATGCGTAGGATTTCACCTTTCCCTCCCAAGATACGGTTAAATCTTTTTTAATAAAAATGTTAATAAATATTAAACCCGTTAATCCTTAAATGTCAAGTTACTTTTTAAATGGATATTTAATCGTTTAATGTATATTTAATTGTGTGTAAATATTGATTAAATGGTTTAATCATTTAATGGTTAAACAGTTTAATTTATGTTTACTATATATTTAATAAGTGTTAAATGATTAAATCATTAAAAGTGCCGGAAAAGTGACCTCTGAGGATTGCTTTAGAGGGCTTTTTTTAGAAAAAAGGTAATCCATATCGACCGATTTGAAAGTACCCGTAGCGGCCATCCTCGTGCGTCTGAGGGGATTTGTAAAAATGCAGCTTTGGACGGCTTTTTAAGGGGAGTCAGGCATGGGTTTTGTAAACAGAGGGGGCTTTTTGCACCTGAGCCGGCTTCTGACTGCCTGATTTTGTAACCTGGAGCAGCCTGTGTCTTCTTTCGGCTCCTGGATGGAGTTATGCAAACAGCTGTGTTTTTGAGGTAAAACCAGCCGGTTTTACAGACAGGGGCTGGTACATACAGAGGCGGGCGTGCTTTTTGTAAACAGCGGGAGGCTTTACGTAAACAGGGGGGCTTTACGTAAACAGGGGTGGCTTTACGTAAACAGGGGTGGCTCTACGTAAACAGGGGTGGCTCTACGTAAACAGGGGGTGGCTCTGCATTAAAGAATTCTTTATGAAAGATTAAAGAATTCTTTGTAGTAGATTAACAAAACATTTAAGGGTTAAAGAATTCTTTAATATTGATTAAAAGTTGTAAGTCTGCCAGATGTCCGTCTTTTGTTATCAAAAGTGTTACTTCGACTTTTACAGGGGAGGCGGGTAACAGTTTTGATAGGCTTATATTAACTTTGAATGTTATCAAAAGTGTTACCTGTTTTTATGCTCTGCCGGGGTAGTTGTTTAAAATGGCTGGGCTTAGTATGGATGAAGCGCCTTAGGGGGCAGAATGACTTGTGCTGTGGGCGAGTTTACCTTCGGGGACAGGGTTCAGGGTAGTAAACAGGGTAGGGGAGGTAACAGTTTTGATATCATGGGGTAGAAAAAGCGGTCTTTTTGTTATCAAAAGTGTTACCTCCTTGTCAGGGGCTTTTATATAAGGGCTAGTGTGTTATCAAAACTGTTACACTGTATCTGCGGTTTTACCTGTATGAATTTTTATACATAATAAGGAAAAAGAGGGTAAATTCA
>NZ_JAILGZ010000096.1 GCF_024696245.1 Treponema sp. | reverse complement strand
TATAGATTTATAAGAAGAAATAGGCAATATTAAACCAAATATTCTTATAAGTTTAATTAATAATTCATTATTATAAAACCTAGAAACAACAGGTGCTAAAAAAAACAAACAAAAATAAAGAATACAAGAAAGAAGCAAACTACAATAAAAAAGTGTAGAAAAGTCTGTTTCATCTGCATCTTTCTTTTGTATTAAAGCAGCAGAAAAGCCATTAGTAACAAAGACATTCGCTATGTTAATAAAAACCATTCCCATAGCAACAAGCCCGTAATCATCTGGTGAAAGAATTCTTGCAATTACAATAGAAACTACAAAAGATATTAATTGTGCAAGAATTCTTTCTGCAAATTTCCAGAAAAAACCAGAGAATACAGCTTTACTAAGATTCATAAATACCTACTTTAAGAAGATCATAAAATTTTCTTTATTCTCAATAGCCGTAGTAGTAGGTCTTCCCAAATCCTCACGAGCTCCAATAGAACACTTTACCTCAATAAAAGATAATTCATTTCTATCTTTTGCAGCTTTTAATTCAGTATCAAGTTTCTCAAAGGTGTTAACACAAACTGCATTTGGATATCCACAAGCTTTAGCAACTCCGACTAAATCAATTTTTCCAGCAACGGTTGGCATTCCACCAACAGTTTCATGTGCCGAATTATTAATAACAACATGAACAAGATTCTTTGGAGCATTTGCACCTAACACAGCCATTGCCCCCATATGCATAAGGACAGCTCCATCTCCATCAATACACCAGATTTTCTTTTCAGGCTTATTAAGAGCAACACCTAAAGCAATTGAAGAACTGTGTCCCATTGAACCCACAGTCAGAAAATCATATTTGTGGCTCTGTTTATTGGCTTCACGAATTTCAAATAATTCACGACTTGCCTTTCCTGTTGTAGAAACGATTGGATCTTCTTCTGAAAACTGAACAATATGACGGATTATTTCTTCACGTACCATTTTATTATCATTTTTATATTCAACTTTACCGTCATAAGAAATAGCTCCTTTCTTTATGACAAAAGCAACCTGTTTACCTTCTGAAAGAAGTTTCTTAAAATCTGACATAACTTTTACAAGTTCATCCTCTGTAGTTTCTTTAGTAATTACAAAAGATGAAATACTCATATCATCAAGAAGTTTAACAGTAACTTCACCCTGATAGATATGCTGAGGTTCATCATGAACTCCAGGTTCTCCTCGCCATCCAATGATAAAAATCATAGGAATAGCATAAACCTTATCATTAAGTAAAGATGCAACTGGGTTTATTATGTTTCCTTCACCAGAATTCTGCATATAAACAACAGGAACTTTTCCTGTTGCAAGATGATAACCAGCAGCTAAAGCAGTACAGTTACCTTCATTAGCAGCAATTATATGATGTGCAGGATCAATTCCATAAATACCCATTAAATAATTACAAAGAGCTTTTAACTGTGAATCAGGTACACCAGTAAAAAAATCTGCACCTGTTACTTTTATTAAAGTTTCGACATTCATACTATTTCTCCAAAATCTGATGATAGAGTATATTTATTTCATCTTCTGTAAGTTTTACAGGATTATTTTTTAATCTTACAGGATTTACAGATGTCTTTAATACATCAAAATCTTCATCCTTAATATTACCAGGAAATTGTAAGGATAAACCTTCTAGAAGCTTCGAAAATGCTTGAGTTGCGTCTATCGCTTTTTCACAGCCCATTAACTTTGATAATTCTATGAATACATTTTCAAGATAATCTTTACCTCGTGAATCAATACATTTATCTGTATTGCAAACCATAAATGGCCATAGTTTATTTACACAAAGAGCCGCCGCATGACCATGAGAAATTCCATATAAACTTGTAAGTTTATAACACATAGCATGACCTGCAGTTGTCTGAGTAATATTAATTGCCTTACCTGCAAGATTAGCAGCTCTTAACATATTCTCATTGGCAGCATCTTCATTTGCAAGATATCCACTTAGGTTTTCAAAGATTGTTTTTATTGCTTCAGAAGAATATTTTTTTGATTCATCATTTGAATTTACAGACCAATATGACTCTATTGAATGACAAAGAGCATCAAGCATTGTTGATTTTTTCTGATAATCTGGGAGTGTTTTTAAAGCCGAAGAATCAAATAAAACTGCAGAAGGAATACAACTTTCATGATTAACAGATTGTTTTGCACCTTCATAGTAAACGACTGCATACCTTGTTGCTTCACTTCCCGTTCCTGCTGTAGTAGGTACAGCTAAAAATGGAATCTGATTAGGTACAATTTTCTGTTTAAGGTAGTTTTCATTATCATTCATGTTGGAATATAACTTAATACACTTTGCAACATCCATAGAACTACCACCACCTACTGCAACAATGGCAGTGCAATTTGATGATTTAAATAAATGCACTCCCTTTTCAACAGATTCATACAGTGGATTAGGTTGAAAATCATCAAATTTTACAACTTTTATCCCAAGTCTATTTGAAACCTGTTCAAAATAATTCTTTATTTTTAAGAATTTAAATGCAGCATCACAAACCAAAAATATAGAACTACATTTTATAGTCTTGAAATAATCATCCAATTCAGAATAAGTGTCTGATGCCTTAAAAATAATCTGACTCATAGAAAGACCTATTTTGTACCTGGAATCAATTCAAGAATTTCCTTTACACTCATACACATATCATTTGCTTCAAGAGAACGATGATGTGTAAGGATTGATTTTGCAGTATTAACCATAGCTGGATAAGCAGATCGCAACATATGATTAGCATAAATAACAACATTTACACCCCATTCTGTAAGTTCTTCTTCTGTAACATGATTATATGTAGTAGGAACTACAACAAGAGGAACAGAAGTATGTTTCTGTCTAAACTTCTGGCAGAATTCTTTAATATCTTCTCCACTCTTATTCTTACTGTGAATCATAATTCCGTCTGCACCGGCATCAACATATGCGAAACATCTTTCCAATGCATCCTCAACAGATTTTCCTGCAATAAGACTTTCACAACGAGCAATAATCATAAAGTCCTGTGCTATCTGAGCTCTTTTACCAGCCCTGATCTTTTCACTAAAACCTTCAATAGTATCTTGTGTCTGAATTGCATCAGTTCCAAATAAAGAATTCTTCTTTAAGCCAACTTTATCTTCAATAATAACAGCCGAAATACCAAGTCTTTCCAATGTACGTACAGTGAATACAAAGTGCTCAATTTTCCCACCTGTATCGCCATCAAAAATAACAGGTTTAGTTGTACATTCAAGAGCATCATTTAATCCATGAAGTCTTGTTGTAAGATCAACAGCTTCAATATCAGGTTTTCCTTTACTTGTTGAATCTGTCAGAGAACTTGCCCACATACCATCAAATTCTTCTGTCTTGTTATTAACCTTTACCTTAGTCTTTTCTATGATAAGGCCTGTAAGACCGGAATGACTTTCCATAATGCGAACAATTGGTTTTGCAGCAATAAGACGTCTAAGCATTTTCTGACGGATTTCTGGGGTTGTACCAATTTCTTTTACTTCTGCATTTAATGCAGTTGATGAAATACCAGGTGTATAAGGAACATCAATTACTTTACCACCCCACTTAGAAATACAATCAATTACACGCTGACGAGTTTCCTGCTGAACCCCAGTAAGCCAGTCATCTCCATGAACTACAAAATCTGGCTTCAATTCTTCAAGATTTGGAACATAATCTAAAGTTGTTTGAGGAACTACCTTTGCTACACCTTTAATATTCGAAACAATTTCAGCACGCTGTTCATAAGTGAGATAAGGTAATCGTTTATAACTTGCAATTGCCTCATCAGTAAGAACGCCTACTGTTACTTCACCAAGTTTCATAGCTTCGTGAATAATATTCAAATGACCATGATGAATTAAATCGGCACTCATGCCACAATATACAGTTTTCATTTTATCTCCTCTTTATAATATGCTTCAATTTCATGTTTATAAACCCTC
>NZ_JAILGZ010000019.1 GCF_024696245.1 Treponema sp. | reverse complement strand
GATGCCAATTTCTTAAAAACATAACCTTCTGAATCTTTTACAAAAACATAATCCATAATCAAACCTCCTTCAAACGTTGTTTAGCAAGTTTTATTTTATCTTTGGGAGTTTTCTTGGTTTTCTTTACAAAGACAACTCCCACCACAATAATTCTACCAGCAGCATATTTAAACAATGAACGAAGTTCGTTTGTCTTTATTTCAAAAATTTCTTTTTGAATTGGTTTTACACGAACAAATTCAATGCCTTGTTCCTGTATTTTCTTGTAATCTACTTCAAGTATTTCTTTTTGAGATTGTTCTAAAGAATCAATCTCAGCTTTTGCCTGAGGTAATTTTTCAACCGTGAACTTCATAATTAAAATATAAATCGACTTTTTGAATATGTCAACAATTTCAAGAAAATGATTTTTATAGTTCTTTTATTAAATGATATTTTTTATATCCGGTTGGAATATCATTAAGTTCGCTGATCATTTTATAACCGTGTTTCTTATAAAATTCAGGAGCTTGCCAGGACATTGTATCTACATGTACAGAATGACAACCTCTTTTTTTAGCTTCTTCTTCAGCTGCCTCTAGCAAATGTGATCCGATTCTTTTTTTTCTGAAATTATTATCTACCCAAAGAATGTCTATGTGCATCCATCCCCAATATGTTCCACCGAGAATGCCGCCAATTATATTTTTGTTCTCATCATATTCAACGATATTTAGAAGTTCATGATTATCGGGGCCAACTTTTTCATCATTGAATTTATTTAGTGCATTGTTTATAAAAATTATTTCTTTTTCACTTGGATTATAATTCATTTTTTCACCTTTGCACCCCAGTGTGGGTGTCAGCATAACAACTGCTCCTATGATATTTGTCAATAGCAAGGAACTCCTGATTCCATAATTTTACGATGCCACTGCCTCATCTGCAAGTTTCCTTGTAGAAAAAGCAGGTGAAATTCTTTTTTCATACGGTGTATCATTTTTCAATATCGTATACATCAACTCCGCAAGCTTCCTTGCTGTCGCCACAATTGCAATTTTCTTCCCCTTGCTTAGAACCTTCGTCATGTAAAGATATTTTTCTTTCAGCGCGCTTTCTCCTGAATACCTTATGTGTGACCACGCAGCCAGAATCAAAAGCGATCGAAGATGCCTGTTACCGCATTTCGTTATATGGCCAAGCCTGCATACCGTACTCGACATGTCAAGACGTGGAACTAGTCCTGTCGCAGCGCCAATAGCAGATACATTCGAATATCTTGAGCCGTCTCCAATGAATGCCACATAAGCCGAAGCAAGCTGCTTTCCCACTCCGGGGATTTCAGTGAGTCTCTCAATGTTCTTGTCCCCGTCAATCTCCCTGTCAAGAAGCTTCTCGATTTCCTCTGTCTGTCCATCAATAATTTCAAGACGTTTGATGATTCGTTCTGCCTGCATCAAAAAAAGTCCTTTCAGCATTTTGACGCTTTCCTTTCTGCTTGAGTCCCTCGCAAGGTCCTTTTTCTTTATCTCAGTGATTCCACCTTCGAGGAATAAGGCATGAAGCCTGTTGATTTCCTTTGTCCTGTCATGACGCAGCTGTCGGAATTCGGTGAGTATATGCCTGATGTTTTCCTCATGTTCGCTCGGCAGCTCCACTTTCGGAAGTTCTTCGTCTGTGAATTTCTGCACCAGCCGGGCAAGCTTCAGCGCATCCTCCTTGTCGTTCTTCTTTACGGAACGGTAAATCAGGGCTATCTGGCTTGGATTTAAAAGCACGACCTCGCAGCCGACCTCTTTATGAATTTCCTTTGCCATTACCATTGAAAGTGAGCAGACTTCAATTGCGATTCGATCTGTCGAAAGAAGTCTCTTATAAAGCTCTTTCCTTCCTTTAGGGCTTGTAAGTCCGTTTGTTCCAGTGACTCTGCCATTGCTTCCGATAATCTTAATTTCGTAAGTCCGCTTTCCCAAGTCGATTCCAACAAATCTTCTCTGTTCCATTTTCTACTCCTTTTATGATAGAATGGAACCAGGAGTTAACGCTGGTAGTGGTGTACCGTGCTCCTATTCGCAGTCATGGGGAAATGTCTCCATGCTGCATTATGGCGTACGGCGGTCGGTTTTGGTTAATCTTAAACCCGAAGTAAGTGGCTGCCGCATTGCAACGTCTTCTTCACCAGTTGTTAGAACCTTCCGCCGGCTCTCTGATTCCGTCAAACCAGAGTACCACTTTTTCCCAGCCTTTTATATCATGCCATCTTAAACGGCGGCAAGCTTGACTTGCCGTCCGCTTTGAAGCTTTGTTATGACAATTCTGTCCCATTTATTAATATATTACTCTTTTTTTAATTCTTTTTTATCTACTATTTCATTTCCTTTGAGTTTACAAATGTACATAGACCAGACTGGAGTTTTTTTAACATCAAAGAGAAATCTTGTAAGAAAATCAGACTTTTTCCATTTACATAAAGTTAGTATATAAAAATTCTCGCAGTATTTTATAAATGCAATTTCTTCTTTATCAGAAATTGACATTTTAATATTTTCTTTTATCATTTGATTTTTTTCAATGGATATTCTATAGAGCTTTTGTTTGTCCTCTATTAAAAATAAAGGCAGTTTTTCATCATTAAAGGATATTTTTCCTTTCCCATAGAACAGCTCTTTACCATCATTTTTTGAAACAATAGAAAAACAATCTATTTTATTGTCTTTATAATTTATTACAAGATATTCATTGTAAAAAAAGCAATCAACAATATAAATTGAATACATTGTTTGTTTGGATATTTCAAGCTCTGTTTTTTCTTTTACTTCTGATGATGAAAGAAATCGTTTTGTAAAAAAATAATTATTCTCATTTGGTTCATATTCTATACAATAAATTTCATTTCCAGTAAATATGATAGATTCAATTTCTGGATAACGCAATTTAACCCTATAAAGTTCCTTCAATTCACAGGTAGCCTTATCAAGCTCATAAAAAATAGCCTCATTATCAATACTTGCCGTTACTGTATCAAAAGCAAGTACCTTTTCGTTATTGTTATAATAATTTATATATGGAGGTTGTTTTTCTTTAAATTTTAAAACAAGTTTTTCTGTATATTTGTCATTTTTTATATTTCTTACATAGATTCCATCTTCTGAAAAAACTTTATATGAATAGTCTTGAGAATAAACTGGGAGTAAATACAAAAAAAAGATTAGACAATAAAATACTTTTTTCATTTTTCTTCCTAAAACAAGCAGGCCAGTGTGCCTGTCGTCATAACAAATATTTCCTCTATCCACAGTAAGCATTTACCAGTGCAAAAAGTGTCAGTGTAAGCTGGACTGTAAATTAAGATAATTTCAATTATAACATAGCTTTATAGAATTACGCTATTGATTTTACACGGGTTCACATAAACCTCACTTTCTGTCCAGAGGGCTCACTACTCTGTTGCAAAATCATATACTTCTGTAAATAATGATTTTGCATTCAATGCAAATGTTGCATCCGCCAGTAATAAACTTACAACTAAAGCTGTAATCTTTTTTCTATTGTCTTGTAACAGTTATAGGTGCCGATTCTGACAAAACTCTGAGTGCTAAGCTTCACAAACTTCGCCCTTTCTCATTTTTTTTGTAATTCATACGTTACTCTGCTTCATTAATTTTGAATATACAAATCTTTATGTAAAGTTCCATATCCTGCTTCCACTGTAAAACAAGCGATGATAGGATTATTTTCTGAGTCATATAATTCATATTCATAAGTAAGAATTGAATGATCCTGGTCAAGTTCCTGGTCATAGATTTTTAAAATCCGGCACTGCGATTTTATATTCACTGTACTAATATCTTTATCCGGATCTTTCCTGCTGTATTCTTTAATAAAATTTTCTTCGAGGAATTTTTTAGATTCTTCGATTTTCTCTTCCTTATGGGGTCCCCACGAATAATCAAATGGTGCATGATTTATGTTAACAAGTGGAGACATAAATTTTAAAACCTCAGGCAGATTAATTATTTCTAATTTTAAAGAAGATTTTTCATCCTGAAATTTTCCCATAATACACTACCTCTTGTTAAGATTGTTTATGCAGCTTCTGTTTCTCCAAGTTTTAAGTAAACCAGAGCAAGGTTTCCAAGTACGTATTACACCTTCATATATAAAGTATATACATTGTATATTCTTATCTACAAGAAAAAAAATGAATAATAATCAATGTTTTTCCAATAATACTATTGGTTGAATCTTTCGTATCATACGTCTCATATTTCGGTAAGATTCTGCAAAAAGAGGTTTATGTAGCGTGTGAATCTAACAATTGATTAAACCGCAGGACCCGCCGTAAAATTATTTACGTGTAATAATTATGTTTCCGTCATCGTCTGAGTTTATATTCCATTTTTTTATATTATAACTTGTAAAATCGCCATTTTTACTAGTCCAAACATTATATTCCATGCTTGCAATTTCATAGTCATCTTCGTCAACATTTATACCAGTGACAGAATTTTTATAATAATAACAAATATTATTTGAATCCTTTATGACCTTGATGTAATTTCCTTGTTTCCAAAACTTTTCGATAATTTCTTCTGAATTAGGAACAACACTTGCAAATGCCAAAACAAAAGTTGTAAAAATCATAGCTAATAGTTCTACAACCCCAACAAAACCCTTATAAGTCATTATTTTTTACCCCTGCATTGTCTAAAAAATTTCGCATTGATTTTACAGCGCCTTTGTCTGTAACTCGTCTTGGATGAGGAAGAAAGTATTATTAAGAATAGATCTGCCCCCACCCCCAAAAAAATCCCTGTATTTTTAATAAATAAGCCCACTCCCCTCAAAAAAATGCAAAAATTCTTTAAAAATAAGCAATAATAGGACTTATTACTATTTACAAATATTGAAAAGGGGTGTATAACATAATCAGAGATTAATAGGAATGATTCCTATTAAGATAAATACAAACAAGCCGCGCTGCCGGAAACAGGCGGTTAATGTAAGGAGTAAACATGAAAACAATGGAAAGCTGGAACGGATTCAACGGTAACCTCTGGAAAGAAGAAGTTAATGTTCGAGACTTTATTCAGAAAAACTACACACCTTACGATGGAGACGAAAGCTTCCTCGCAGGCCCTACTGCTGCAACAAATAAACTTTTTGATGAACTTCAGAAACTACAGAAGGCTGAACATGATAAAGTGTCAGTTGGTCTGGATGGTAAAAAGAGAACTGGTGTTCTTGAACTTGAGACAGAAAAAGTAACGGGGCTTACAGCTTACGGTGCTGCTTATATTTGTCCTGAGGGAAAGGAACTTGAAAAGGTAGTCGGACTTCAGACTGATAAACCTCTTAAGCGTGCATTCATGCCTTATGGTGGAATCAACATGGCAGTTCAGTCATGTGAGATGTACGGTTACAAGGTTAATCCTGAACTGGTAAAAGTCTTTACTGAATACCACAAGACGCATAACCAGGGTGTATTCGATGTTTACACTCCTGAGCACAGGGCTGTTCGTTCAGCACATATTTTAACAGGTCTGCCTGATACTTATGGTCGTGGTCGTATCGTTGGTGATTATCGTCGTGTTGCTCTTTATGGTATTGATCAGCTTATCAAGTACAAGCAGGAAGATTTTGCAAACATTGGCGACGGAACAATGACTGAGGATGTTATCCGTAAGCGTGAAGAAGTTACTGACCAGATTAATGCCCTTAAGGGAATTAAAGAAATGGCAGCTCTTTATGGTTATGATATTTCCCAGCCTGCTAAGAATGCAAGGGAAGCTGTTCAGTGGCTTTACTTTGGTTATCTTGCAGCCATCAAAACTCAGAACGGTGCAGCTATGTCTGTAGGTCGTATTTCTACCTTCCTGGACATTTATATTGAACGTGATATCAAGGCAGGAATTCTTACAGAGGCAGAAGCACAGGAACTTGTTGATCACTTTGTAATGAAGTGCCGCATGGTTCGCTTTGCCCGTATTGAATCTTATAACCAGCTTTTCTCCGGTGATCCAATCTGGGCTACTCTTGAAGTTGGTGGTCTTGGTCAGGACGGACGTTCAATGGTAACAAAGAATGACTTCCGCTTCCTTCATACTCTTGAAAACATGGGACCTTCTCCGGAACCAAACATGACAGTTCTTTATTCAAAGAGACTGCCTGATGCATTCCGCAAGTACTGTTCTAAGATTTCAATCAACACATCTTCAATTCAGTATGAAAATGATGATGTAATGCGCCCTGTATGGGGAGATGACTACTCTATCTGCTGCTGTGTTTCTGCAACAAAAACAGGTAAGGAAATGCAGTTCTTTGGTGCCCGTGCAAATCTTGCCAAGGCCCTTCTCTACGCTTTTAACGGCGGTAAGGATGAATGTCTTAAGAAGGGAATGCAGATTGGTCCTAACTATGAACCAATCGACTTTGATGTAATCGATTCATCAAACTACAAGATTGTAGAAAAGAAATATCTTCAGATGCTTGAATGGCTTGCTGATGTTTACGTAAATGTTCTGAATGCAATTCACTACATGCACGATAAATATTACTACGAAGCTGCTGAGCTTGCTCTTGAAGATACAGATATTGAACGTTCATTTGCAACTGGTATTGCAGGATTCTCTCACGTAGTTGATTCACTTTCTGCAATGAAGTATGCAAAGGTAAAGGTAAACCGTGAACAGGTAGAAGTTAAGGACAAGGCTGGCAATGTAATTGATACAGTTACTCTTGTAAAAGACTTTGAAGTTGAAGGTGACTTCCCTCGTTACGGACAGGATGATGACCGTGCAGATGAAATTGCTGTATGGCTGCTTAAGACATTTATGACAATGATCCGCAAGCATCCAACATACCGCAACTCTACTCCATCAACATCTATCCTTACAATTACTTCAAACGTTGTATACGGAAAAGCTACAGGTGCCCTTCCAAACGGACGTCCTGCAGGAGCTCCTTTCTCACCAGGTGCTAACCCATCTTATGGTGCAGAAACAAAGGGACTTATCAAATCCCTTAACTCTGTTGCTAAGCTTCCATATCACTACGCTCTTGATGGTATTTCTAACACTCAGACTATCAACCCAAGTGCTCTTGGTCACGATGGTAATGAGCAGGTTGAAAATCTTGTAAACATTCTGGACGGATACTTTGATGTTAGTGCTGAATCAGGTCACACTGGTGCACACCACCTTAACGTTAACGTATTCGGTGTAGAAAAACTTAAGGACTGTCAGGCTCATCCTGAAAAACCTGAATATGCAAACTTTACTGTTCGTGTATCAGGTTATGCAGTTCGCTTTATCAACCTTACAAAGGAACAGCAGGACGACGTTATTGCCCGCACCTGTCACGCTTCTCTGTAAGTCATAAATAAAATATGATGGCCGGTATTAAAGCTTTAGTTAATGGACTGAATGCTATGGTGCCGGCTTCTGTTTTTAAAAAGCTCCCTGCCCTATTTTCTGATAAAGAAGTTAAGATAGAGTTGCCTGGGAGCTTTACCTTAGAGTATAATAGAAGAAACTAAAACACTGGCTGTGTTATTAAAAAAAAAGGAGATACGAATATGAGTAAATATTCAGGAACAGAAACAGAAAAAAACATCCTTGCTGCATTTGCAGGAGAATCTCAGGCAAGAAATAAGTACACTTATTTTGCTCAGGTTGCAAAGGCAGAAGGTAATGATAAAATTGCAGATGTATTTACAAAGACTGCAAAGAACGAAGAAAACCATGCAAAGATGTGGCTTAAGGAACTTGAAGGAATTGGTGATTCAAAAACAAATCTTACAAATGCTGCCAATGGTGAAAACTATGAATGGACAGACATGTATGTAAAATTTGCAGAGACAGCAGAAAAAGAAGGCTTCCCTGAACTTGCTGCTAAATTCCGTGCAGTAGGAGCAATTGAAAAACGTCACGAAGAACGTTACCGCTCACTTCTTAACGAAGAAGATGCAGCTTCTGCTCAGCTCAAAAACAGTTCAGTAAAAATCTGGGAATGTGTAGTTTGTGGTCACATTGTTGTAGGACCAGAAGCTCCTGAGTACTGCCCTACCTGTAACGAATACAATGCCTATACACAGGTTACAGAAGAAAACTATGAATTGATCCGCACATGGGGCTGATTCATAGTAAAAGAGGACTATGAATAAAATCTTTACATCGCTAAAGATAATAGTTGCCGCAGTTCTTGCCATTATAATTGCACAGCTTCTTAAACTGGAGTTTGCAGTTTCAGCAGGGATTGTGGCAATTTTGTCTGTGCAGGCTACAAAAAAAGAAACAATCTCTACTGCCCTGGCAAGATTTTATGCCTTTATCCTTGCCCTCTTTATTTCTTATTTTTGTTACAGATTTTTAGGTTTTAATCTTAAGGCTTTTTTTCTTTACCTTACCCTATTTATTTTTGCCTGTCAGTTTTTTAAATGGTATTCAGCAATGGCAATGGATTCCGTTTTAATTTCTCACTTTATTTCTTTAAATGCTTTTGGGCTGAACCAAATTAAAAATGAACTTCTGCTTTTTGTAATCGGTGTGTCTGCAGGAATACTTGCAAATATTTTTCTTCATAAAAAAACTGATGAAATTGAATTGCTAAAAAAAGAAGCTGATGAACAGATAAGAATGATTTTAAAACGCATGGCTCAGAAAATTCTTGACCTGGATTTTTCTGATTATACAGGCAAGTGTTTTACAAAACTGGATCAGGCCATATTAAAGGCTCAGATTTCTGCAAGAAATAATTTTAATAATCAGTTTTCAAAAAAAGATGTTTTTGACCAGAAGTATATAGAGATGCGTCAGAAGCAAAAAAATGTTCTTTTTGAAATCTATAAATGTATCATTGAATTAAAGGCCAGTCCCCTTACAGCTTTAAGGGTTTCGGAATTTTTTTCAAAGGTTTCTGATGAATATGAAAAGGATAATGATGTTAAAAATCTTCTGGACGAACTGCATCTTATTCAGATGGAGATGAAGAAAGTAAAACTTCCTGAATCCAGAATTGAATTTGAAGACAGGGCTGTTCTTTTTATGATATTAAAAAGAATGGAAGAATTTCTTGCCATTAAAAATGAATTTCACAAGGAATATATAGCCTTATCTGATAAATAATGAATCCATAAACAGGGGGTATAATTCAGGTAGAAAGCCAGCTGTCAGAGGGAACAACTTTTACCATCAGTTTTTAAATTCAGCCCGCCCTTTCTTCTTGTACCTTTCTCATGCCCTTCTTCTCATTGCCCCAACTTGAACCAACGTGTATACTTTTCTTTATGGAACTTATTAAACTTATTTTAAAAGGCATCGTTCTTGGTGTAGCAAATGTTATTCCTGGTGTTTCCGGCGGCACAATGGCTGTTGTATTTAATGTTTATGACAGGATTATTGATCTTATTTCTCCTGACATAAAAAAGATTTTCCGTTCATGGAAATTCTGGCTTCCTCTTGTAATTGGAATGGCAGCAGGTATTTTGATATTCAGTCATGTTATTACTTATCTTCTGGGCCACTTTCCCATTCCTACTACATGGTTTTTTATCGGTCTTATTATAGGAAGTATTCCATTGATTCTTATGCGAATCCGCAGTCATGTACAGGCTTTTGACTGTAAGAGAATATTTTTACTTACCATTTGTTTTATAATCGGACTTGCTGCAGTTTTATCAATGATTTTCTTTGATTCAGCTAAGCCTGCCGCAGATGCTTCATCCCAGATACAGATGGATTTTAAGATGGGACTTCTTCTTTTTATTTCCGGAAGTCTTGCAGCCCTTGCCATGATTATTCCTGGTATTTCCGGTTCCCTACTTCTTCTTGCTCTGGGAATGTATGCTGTAGTTCTCAATGCCGTTGCAGCCCTTAATATTATTGTTCTTTTACCTTTTGCAGCCGGTGTAATTTTTGGTCTTATTGCAGGAGCTTTTCTTGTCCGCCAGATGATGAAGCACATTCCATCTTATACATACGCTGTAATTCTGGGACTTGTATTCGGGTCAATTTTTATAATCTTCCCTGGAATCGGAGGAATTCTTACAGCCCTTATATCTCTTTGTGCAGCTGCTGCAGGTATACTTATTGTTATTCTGCTAAAGTAAGTATTATATAGAAGAAAATATAAAAATCTAAATAAACTACCTTCCGATAGTTATCATAACGGCAGTTAGTTTAACATCCTAACGTCCGGTAGCTCTTTCGTAAAGGGATAAGTCTTGCTAAAACTACCGTCAGGATGTTATCATAAGCTAACTATGAAGGTAAACAAAAAACTTACTCTTGAAGGAAAAGCAGTCACAGTATTTCTTGAAGGAAAAGCGGAGTTTCCTGATTCTTTTGGAAACATTGATATTGATTCTGTAAAACGCAGAAAAAATATTGTTTACAGAAGCTGGAACATTAAGTTTACAAAAGACATTCATGCAGAAGAAAAAGATAACTCCGGTCTTGATGAAGTTCAGATAATGTTTAACTTAAATCAGGATATAGAATGGAAAGTTAGAAATAATAAAAACATAAAATCCGAAAACAGCGGTAAAGAAATCGAAAATGTAAAAATGTTAAAGGGTGAAGTTTGTATTTTCCGCAACAACAATTATTGTACGGAAATGAAGTATCAGGCAGATACAAATTTTAAATTTAAAAGCATGCAGATGCCTACTACTTTTTTTAGAAGCCTTCTTGAAAAATATTTTTCTGATAAAAATATTCTTAATCTTGAAACACAGTTCCTTACTCATGTTACAAAAACTGTAATTACTCCGGAAATGTACAGGGTGCTTTTAGAGATTGATACGTCCCAGAGATTTAAGGAATATGAAGGAGTTTATCTTGAAGGAAAAATGATTGAACTTACAGCCATGATTCTTTACGGTATTGCCTACAATAAAACTGACCAGATAAAAAAAAGTTTTATTCCAAATAAAAAAGATGTGAAACATATAGAAGAATTAAGGCAGGAGATTCAGACAAAGCCCTGGCTTGAATATGATGCAGAAAGTGTGGCTTCTTCTTTGGGAATGAGCGTAAGTAAACTAAACAGAATATTCAGAAATATCTATGCTACTTCCCTTCATAATTATGTACAGGAAAAAAGACTTGAGTATGCAGCTCATCTTATAAGGGAACATGGTTTTGCAATTTCTGAAGCAGCAAGAAAAGCAGGCTACACAAATATGAGTCATTTTTCTAAAGCCTTTGAAAAGAAGTTTGGTATTCTTCCACGCCAATATTCTTCCAGCAGGTCTGTTAAAGAAATTAACTAAAAGATTACTTTTCTAAAAAATGTTTTTCTACAGCCTGGATAATTTCTCTCCCCCAGCTTTCTTCATTATTTGCCTTGCCTCTTCCTGTAATTGGGGTACAACTCTTTTTAATAGATTTATACTTCTATTAAAATTTCCTATTCAGGTCATTTAAATTAAAGGTTTTTAGAAAAAATATTCTATATAACATTTCTGTGTATTTAGCTGCCTGCCAGTTGCGGTTCTTAAAAATTACGCCTTAATCTTTGCAGTAAATTCTTTTACTGTTTCTAAAGCTGCTTCCGGCTTTTTAAGTGGATTAGTAAAAGAAGCTGTAGCACAGGCAATGCCGCCTTTGTTTGTAATTTCTTCGTTCATCATGTTAAGGCATTTTACTGCATTACCACCTGCGCTTGAGGCAAAAGCAAAACACTTTTTACCATTTAAGTCAGTAGAATCAAAGAATGTATTAAGAGGAGATGCAGGACGGGCAGCCCAGACAGGACAACCGATTACCAGAGTGTCATATTCAGCAAGAGAAGGAAGAGGGCCTTTAAGTTCAGGCTTAACTCCTGTAATTACATCCTTGCCACCATGAAAGAATTTTAAAAGACCGCTTTTAGGATAAGTCTTAACGGTTTCCAGTTTGCAGATATCAGCACCAAGCTCTTCTGCAATTTTCTTAGAAATAAAGTCTACGTTGCCTTCCAGGGAATAATAAACTACTAATGTTTTTGCCATATTTGACTCCTTATTTTTTTATTATATAATGCAATTAAATTGTGTGCAATAATAAATCCTTACTTTATCTCCGTCTTTTACAATTAAATTGGATTTAAATGGTTTGAAGTTTCTTTTATTGAGTATTATTATATAAGTTATAACAATTTTTTTATATACAGGATTGCTCATGAAAAAGGAACAAAAGAGTTTAGACAGATTTAATGATAAGGCCAGAAGAAATGTTCCAATTGTTATTAAACTTCTTGCTGTCATTATATCCTCTGTTGTAATTAGTGTTGCCGGAGTTGCAGCCCTGGAGCTGAATATTTTTGCTTCCGGTGTAACAGATTCTACAAATGCAGACCTTTCTTATTTTTCAAATGGTCTGGAATTAACATTAAAAGACTGGCGTGCTGCCCTTGAATCAGATGTTATGATGCTTTCTAACAGACCTGATGTTGCACAATTAACAGCAGACAGTGATACTCATGGTTTAAGAACAGTAGCCGGCTGGGCTAACGGAACCCTTAATGTTGATGTACTTGCTTTTATAGACAAAAATGGCGACATTCTCTCTGGAGAAGGAATCACTCAGGGCTCAAATATTTACAGCATCAGTTCTGTTCAAAGTGCCTTAAGGGGAACTGCCGGTTACTCCTATGATAAAATTGGAAATGCAGGTTATTCAATGATTGCAACAGCTCCAGTAAGGTCAGGTGGAAAAGTTGCAGGTGCAATTGTTGCAGCATACTCTCTTGAAAATGAAAAAATCATTAATCAGGTTTCTTCTTCTTACAATGCAGTTTGTACAATTTTTGACGGAAACAAAAAAGTTTCTTCCAGCATTAAAAATGATTCAATAGGAACAGTTTTAAATAATTCTAAAATTGAATCAGCAGTTCTTCAAAGCGGAATGGAATACCACGGCTATGATACGATTAACGGAACTCAGTATATGTCTGTTTACTTTCCTCTTGAATCAAGCAATGGTGTAATTTCCGGAATGGCATTTATTGCAAGAAGTGTAGAGATTGTTAATTCAATTCAGAATCACACATTAACTTATGTAATTCCATTTGCAGCAATTCTTGTTATTCTCTTGGGATTCTTCTGTTACAAATTCGTTCACTGGCTTATGTGGCGTATTTACAACGTTACAAATTTCTTAAAGGAACTTTCTACCGGAGATGCAGACTTAACAAAGAGATGTAACCTTCTTATTCGTGATGAAGTTGGTGACCTGGTAATTTACTTTGATAAATTCCTTGATAAGCTCCAGGAAATTATGAGTCAGGTTAAGGGAACAAAAAATACTCTCGGTGAAAGCGGAAGAAAACTTTCGGCCGGAACAGAAGATACTGCCAGTGCAATTACTCAGATTATTTCCAACATTGACAGTATTCACAAACAGATTATTGCCCAGTCAGAAAATGTTGGACAGACCGCAGATGCAGTAAAGGATATTTCAGAAAACATTACAAACCTGGATACCCTTGTTAATAATCAGAGTGCCGGTGTTACTCAGGCATCAGCAGCCATTGAAGAAATGATCAGTAATATTTCTGCAGTTACAACTTCTGTTGATAAAATGTCTGCTTCATTCAACGACCTTAATGATAACGTTACTATCGGTTATACAAAGCAGCAGAATGTAAATGATCAGATTATGCAGATTGACCGTGAATCAGCAATGCTGGCAGAAGCAAATGTTGCAATATCTAATATTGCAGAACAGACAAACCTCCTTGCCATGAATGCAGCCATAGAAGCAGCTCATGCCGGAGAAGCAGGAAAAGGTTTCTCTGTAGTTGCTGATGAAATCCGTAAACTTTCTGAAACTTCTTCTGCCCAGTCAGATTCTATTGGTAAGCAGCTGATTAAGATTAAGAAATCCATCGAAACAGTTGTTGCTTCTTCTAATGAAGCAAGTGCTGCTTTAAATACAGTTTCCAATCACATTAAAGAAACAGACCAGCTGGTTATTCAGATTAAGTCTGCCATGGAAGAACAGAATGAAGGCTCAAAGCAAATCGGCCAGGCCCTTCAGAATATGAACAACAGTACAATAGAAGTTCAGAATGCATCTAAAGAAATGGCTTCAAGAAATGAACGCATTATGACAGAAATGCAGTCTCTGGAATCCCTTTCTGCTAATATGAAAAACGGAATGGATGAGATGGCTGCTGGTGCAAAGAAAATTAACGAAACCGGCTCTACCCTTTCTGATATTTCTAAAGATGTACAGAGTGCAATCTCGACTATCGGAAGTCAGATTGATCTTTTTAAAACTGAAGAATAATGGGAGACAATTTTAATGAATAAAAAATACAGCTTAATCAGTGCAAATATTTTTCTCTGCCTTTTTGCTTTAAACTTTCTTAGTTCATGTAACAAAAACAGTGAATTAAAAATTATAAAGCATCCGGTAACTCTCCGTCTGTCAGATAACCATGGTAAAGGATATCCTACAACAATGGCTGATGAAGAATTTGGCCGCCTTGTAGAACAGGAAACTAATGGAAGAATTAAAATAGAAGTTCGTGCCGGTGGTGCCCTTGCTTCTAATGAAGGTGATGCTATTGAAGCCCTTAAATACGGAGACCTGGCCTTTACCAGAGTTTCTGCATCTTCTGTTTCTGCCTATGTAGATCAGATAAATGCAATTCAGTTTCCTTATCTTTATAAAAA
>NZ_JAILGZ010000039.1 GCF_024696245.1 Treponema sp. | reverse complement strand
TTATGTTTAATAATGCCGGTGGCCATAGCGGAGAGGCAATACCCGTTCCCATACCGAACACGGAAGTCAAGCTCTCTTGCGCCGATGATACTGCTCTTTAGCGGGAAAGTAGGAAGCTGCCGGCTTTTTTTTGTTTAAATTATAATTCAACATAAATAAACACACTTAAAAGAAAGCAGGCCCCTTTTGTTTTAGGGAAATTATGTTAGTATTAATTCACAGTTCAATCTTCGTTTGAACGTAATGAAAACCTTTTTATTGCTAAGAGTTAATCTCTAACAAACCTCCTTTTTAGAGCCTGTGTCAGTCTGATTTCAGGCTCTTTTTTATTGTTCCTTATTTAAAATAAAGGTAGTATAGACCCATGTTTTCACCATTTGATGAAGAAGAAGCTTATAAGTATTGTTCTGATTTTGTAACACAACTGCACAACCATAAAGGACTGGAACAAATATCCAGGGAAAGTCTTGAAAGAAAAGATAATGGAATTATGACAGGCGTTCTTGTTTGTAAAGATTCCACTGGCAATAAAATAATACTAAAAACCGTAAGTGGATTTCGCTACAGAATAAACTTAAAAGCTGAAGATAATGAAATCTTTGTTGAACCTATAGTTAGTAACGACGAAATCCAAAAAGCTTTATCTGCCAATGATCTAAAAATTCATCAGCTAACAAATAAAATAAAAGAATCTCAATCCTTTGATGAGAAAAATGCATTGCAGAAAGAAAGAAGAATTCTTACTGATCAATCATTAGATAAAGTATTCGACCTTTATAGTTTTCATTGTATCGATGGAAAAATTCGTAGCCTTAAAGAAATTTGCAGGATTAAAAACATACCAGGACTTCCACCTGCAGGGACGGGTGATTGTTGTGCTCCAAAACTTCTTGACTATGCATTCAGACATAATCTGACACCCTTAAGCATGTGTGAGATACTTTATAAAAAGACAGACAATGGAATATTAATGAACAGGTACCCTCCATGTGATGAACGATGCGGTATTTTATTACCTGTAATGCTAGGACTGGAGATTCTTTACAGGGATCAGGATATTCTTGTGGTAAACAAGCAGAGCGGGCTTTTAAGTGTTCCTGGACGTGGTCCTGATAAACAGGATTGTATTGTTAACAGAATGAAAGAACTTTTTCCTGAGACAATAGAGCAGCCCGCTGTACATAGGCTGGATATGGAAACTTCAGGAATAATGATTCTTGCTTTTAATGCTCAGGCACATAAAAACCTGAATAAACAGTTTGAAAATGGTCAGATTAAAAAAGAATATACAGCCCTTCTTGATGGTGTTCTTGCAAAAAAAGGAATACCTGAAAGCGGAATGAATGAATTGTATTTCAGGCTTGATGTTGATAACAGACCTCATCAAATCTGGGATCCAGTTTATGGTAAAAAAGCTGTTACTGAATGGAATATTCTTGGTGTAGAAAACTATCATGCCCCTGATGGCAGTCGTCGTCCTTGTACCAGGGTTTTGTTTAAGCCTCATACCGGGCGTACTCATCAGTTAAGGCTCGCCAGCAGTGACAGTCATGGTTTTGGTATTCCTATAATTGGAGATACTTTGTACGGAAAATGTGATGAAGGTGAACGCCTTATGCTTCATGCAAGTTATATTTCTTTCTGTCACCCGGTTACAGGAAAACAGATGGAATTTAGAAGCAAAAGTCCTTTTTAGATAATTAGAAAAGTTCAGGAGAAAAATCTTTTGCTTTTCCAGACCAGGTTATTTTTCCTTTTTTTAGAAGAATAATTCTGTCACTTATATTTCTGGCTTCTTCCAGATCATGTGTTACCATGATAATTGTAAGTTTTTCTTTTTTTTGCAGTGCCCTGATTTCGGATGAGAGACTTTTACGTAGAGGGGCATCCAGTGCGCTTAAAGGTTCATCCAGTAGAAGCAGAGTAGGTTTGACTACAAGAGATCTTATTAATGCAACTCTTTGCATTTCACCTCCACTGAGAGTATTGCATTTTCTTTTTTCAAATCCTTCCATGTTAAATCTTTTAAGCCATTCCATGCATATGTTTCTTCTGCTTATTTTATCGGTTTTTCTTGATTTAAGGCCATATTCAATATTCTGCTGCACGTTCATATTCATAAAGAGGGCACTATTCTGAAAAACCATTGAGCAGTTTCTTTTTGAACATGGCAGACCGCTGATGATTCTATTATTCAATATGATTTCTTCAGGTCTGTCTGATTCTTCCAGTCCTGCAATTATTCTGAGTACAGTAGATTTACCGGAACCGCTTGGGCCTACTATTGTTGTAATGCTTCCTTCTTCTGCAGAAAAGTTTACATCGATTGTTGTGTCAGGATATTGTTTGTAAATATCTTTAGCCTGAAAAAAATTCATGATTCTTTTTCCTCCCGCAGTGCTATTAATGATAAAAGAATGCAGATTGTTCCTAAAAGAACAGAGGATGCGCATGCTGCAGGAAATCTGTATCCAAAAAGTCTGTATGTAAATATGGAAAGGGATGTGTATTCAGGAATTGCCAGTACAAGTGGAATGGATGCGTCGCCAATACTGATGGCAAAGGTGAATAAAAATGCTCCCCTGATGGATCTGTGGGTGTATGGTATGAATATTTCCCGGATGAACTGGAGACGTCCCGGGGATAAAAGTCTTGCACTGTAAATAACTTCATCCGGTATTTTTGCAGCTGAAGAATAAATCTGTTTATATGCAAAGGGCCAGTATAGAAAGCTTTGTGCAAAACATAATGTGAGCATACTGGTTTGATATGGTGATTTTGCAAGTATGTATAAAATTACTACAGATGTTGCTACTGAAGAAATGGCCATGGGAATAAGGGGAATAATTTTAAACACATATTGTAATTGGTATGAAGTTATAGTTCTTGTAAGGAAAGCAAAAAATATTGCCGGTATCAGACAGAGAAAGGCTGTAATGCCTGCCTGTATAATTGAATTAACCAGGGATGGTATAAAACTTCTGGAGTTGAAAACGAAGCTCCAGTATTTAAGGCTTAAACTTTTATCATTGGGGCCTGTAAGTGAGTTTAACGGAATGGATAAAAAGGGAATAATAAAAAATAAAAAAATTATTACTATGTAAATAGTGAAGAATGGTAATTCTGCTTTTGTAATTCTGCTTCTTGTAAGTGGCCTGCTTATAAAGGCGTTTTCCCTGTTGATTTCACCTTTTTTTTCTGTAAGGGTCCATATAAATATCATTGCCATGGCAAGAAGGGTTTCTACGCTGCAAAGAAGGAGAACTTTTGAAAAAGGCTGATGGGTTCTTGCTGCAAAAAATATTTCAGTTTCGAGAGTGCTTGTTCCCGGGATGCCCAGCATGAGGATTATCATAAAGGAGAAGTAGCAGAAAATAAATACCGGTACAGCCCCTGCTATTATTGCCGGAATGATTCTTGGTAGAGTAATTGTAAAAAATATTCTCACCTGTCCTGCACCCAGCAGGGCAGCGCTTTCTTCCGGAGACTTATCCAGTGCAGATAAAAGGTCAGCTGTTGATTTCATTATTATTGGAAAATTATAGAAGCCCTGGGTAATACATATTCCCATAAAGGAATATAAAAATTTCAAGGGCGCTTCTTTAAGTGAAAAAATATTCATCAATAATTTGTTGTAAAAGCCTGATAATCCAAAGGCACTGATGTAACCTAAAGCTGCTATTAGGGCTGGTATGCAAAGGGGAATTGATGAAAGGGATAAAAGAAGTTTTCGGGCAAGAAAATTTTTTCTGGAAATAAAATATGCCCCCGGAATTCCTGCAAGTAATGCAATGAAAACGGAGGCAAGTGATTGTTCAAATGTAAAGAGAATGATTTTGAACATCACGAAAGCTTTTATTTGTTAACGGCAGCAACTGCTTTTTCAATAGCTTCCTGAGTCTTTACACTGTCAGTTGGTAATGTTGTTTCTGGAACAGGTGATACCTTTGTAAATTCTTTCTTTACGCGGGCATATTTGTTTGAAGGATACATCCACTGTTTAAGCGGAAGTTTTTTCTGCATGTTTGTTGAAATAAGGTAATCGATAAAGGTTTTTGCTCCTTTTGGATTATATGCACCCTTAACAAGACCGGCGCCTTCTACCTGCATTACGTGTCCTTCTGCAAATGTAAGGGCAACATAGCGTTCATTTTTTTCTTCAATTGCACAATAAGCAGGACTTGTTGTGTAGCTTACGCAAAGCGGAGCTTCTCCTTTTGTAAACAGACCCCATCCTTCTGACCATCCTTTTGTCATGGCATGAATGGAAGGTGAAAGTTTTTTCCAGTAATCTTCGTTTTTGTCCCCGTAAACGCTTACAGTCCAGCTTAAAAATCCCAGACCTGTAGAGGAGGTTCTTGGATCCATGATAATAAGTTTGTCTGCATATTTTTTTGCTGTAAGGTCATTAAGGCTCTGTGGAGCTTCGATTCCGCTTTCTGTGTCGTAGATTACTGCAAAGTGGCTGTAATCATATGGAGTAAGGTAATTATCTCCGCCTAAAGCATCAAACAGTTCCTGGGCAATAAAATCTGATCCATGAGCTTCGTACTGTTCAAGAATACCTGCTTTAATGGCTTCTGAAGCAAGGTTGTTGTCAATTCCAAGAATTACATCTGCCTGTGGCTTGTCTTTTTCTGCCAGAACTTTTTCGTATGCTTCTACAGCAGAACCTGCGATTACGTATTTAATGTCGTAACCTGTTTCTTCTTTAAAGGCAGCAGCGATTTCTGGACCGAATGCCCAGTCAGCACCAAAAGAGTCATAGGTGTAAACAACAACTTCTTTCTCTGTGCGGGACTTTTTCTGGCAGCCTGCTGATACAATTACAAATGCCGAAATTGCGGCAATAGACATGATTTTTAAAGTACTTTTTAACATACTTCCTCCGTCGGTATTATCCGAATCAGGTTGAAGTTTCGTGCGAAACTTATACGGGTATAATCTCAGATTCTTCAAAAAAGAACCACCCTGGTATGAAAATAAGTATATGGAACTCGTTTATAAATGTAAATATCGTTATAATCAATTAATGATTTGTAAAAAATGCAATGGCTGCGGCTTGTGCCAGGGTGATGGTTCCTTTGAGAAATCTGCTCATGCCCTGGTGGAAAATATGGCAAAAAAAGTCTTTAAAGGCGATGACTCTTTTTCTGCAAATGAAGCAGGTATTGCAGTGGATGTGGGAACAACAACAATTGCTGCTGCTATTTTTAGCTTAAAGGACGGCCGACTTCTTTTTGAATGCGGAGAAAAAAATCAGCAGGGGCGTTTTGGAAGTGATGTACTTGCAAGAATAAATGCTGCAGAAAGGGATTATGACGGTATCCGTTCTACTTTGATTGAACAGCTTAAAAAAATTATTGTTCGTCTGACTGCAAATGCTTCCGTACAGTTTCTGGCTTCCCGTGCAGGTCGTCTTGTATTGAGGCGCATTGTTTTTACAGGAAATACTTCAATGATGTCCTTTGTTGCAGGAAAAAAAGTTTCTGGCCTTAAGGAATTTCCTTTTACTATCCCTTCAGAATTTGGCTTTTCTACAAGCTATAATCAGGTTTTTGCTTCTCATGAATATGGTGATAATTGTGAAGTTTATTTTCCTCCAGTGATTAGTGCCTTTGTTGGAGCAGATACTGTTTGTGCCATGACTTCCTGTTTTAATGAATCTGATGACATTCAGTTTATGGCAGATACAGGTACTAACTGTGAGATGGCAGTTTATGATAAAAAAGCCGGAAAAGTTGTCTGTACTTCTTCCAGTGCCGGTCCTGCTTTTGAAGCTTCCGGAATAAGCTGCGGTATGGTTTGTTCAGAAGGGGCAGTGGCTTCTTTAAAATATGATGGTAAAAACTTTATTCCCCTAATTATTGGAGGAAAGAAAGCTCTTGGAATTTGTGGAACCGGTTTACTTAGTGCAGTTTGTACTTTTTACAGGGAAGGTTTTATAGACAGAAACGGTACAATTCAGGATGGAGAAAAAATAAATCTTTCTGATGAAGTGTCTGTCAGCCAGGAAGACATAAGAAAGTTTCAGCTTGCTAAGGCTGCAGTTTATACCGGTCTGAATTTTCTTAATGAAAGGGTAGAGTCCGGAAGAAAAAAACTTCTTTACCTTTGTGGTGGTTTTGGAAGCCATATTGATCCTTCTGATGCTTTGAACTCAGGTATGATTCCGGATTATTTTAAGGGAAATGTGTTTCACTGCGGGAACTCTGCTCTTGAGGGGGCTGCTGCCATGCTTTTTGATATGAATGCAAGGGAAAAGGGTAAAAGATTTGCTTTAATGTCTCAGGTTATAAATCTGGCTCTGGAAGAAAGCTTTCAGGACAGATATATTTCTGCCCTGAATCTTCCGGAAAAGCTTATTTGTCCATAAGGGTAATTTCTACACGGCGGTTTTTAGCCATACCGTCAGGGGTTTTGTTTGAATCAATTGGTTTTGTTGCTCCAAAGCCTTTTGTAAAGATATGTTTTGAATCCCTGACACCCATTGAAATTAACTGACTTGCTACTGCCTGGGCCCTTAATTCACTTAATTTCTGACAGCTTTCTGCAGAACCGGCAAGGGCTGTATGTCCGGAAACAAGAATATCTTTATCCTTGTAGGCTTCAAGAATCTTAGCAATTTTCTTAAGCTTTGTTTTTTCTGATTCAAGGAGGTAGGCGCTGTCCGGCTTAAACTGAATGTTTTCGATTGAGAGGGTAAGTCCTACTTCGTCTTTTTTTACAGTTACGTTTTCTATACCAAGCTTTTCGATTTCTTTTTGAACTTCAGCAACATTTTCTTCTGAAGCAGGCTTTGTAAATTTAACTTCGGCATGGGCTGTTCCCCTGAAATCATAGCTCATTCCCCAGTTAGTATTCATTACAATCCTGAAGCTTTCTGTATAGTGGTCAATCTGTCCTATTTCTGAATTGAAGTAAATCAGTTCATCGCTCCATCCGGAAATTTCTACAGGGTAGTCATTATTGCTGTCAATCGTAGCAATTGATGGGGTTTCCATGTACATTTCATACTTAACCCTGATTACATCAAAACCGTCTTTTTTTCCAAGATATTCATAATCTGCGTCAAATGGAACTTTGTAAGGTGTGGGAATATTCATGTTCCTCAGGTCATGGAGTTCAAAACCTTCTGCAGTCCATTTGGTCCCTGGTTCAACTGCTTCTTTTTTGAATACAGGAACATCAATTACAGTAGGCATAAAGTATTCATCTGTAATTGTATACTGTCCCTGAGGACTTCTTTTAAATACAGATTCATATTCCGTGCCGTATTCAAATACTGAGCCATTACTGGTAGAAACAGAGTTTTCGCTGGTCATAAAAGTACATTCGTTGACTGCACTTCCGTCTTCCAGTACATCAATTACTTCTGCACTTACACGGTTAAGGATAGTTGCCTGATGATGGAGGAGAAGGGGGGAATAGGGAGATTCCTGTACATAAACGGCTTCTTCTACTGTAGAAAGGATTGTATAGGTGTCACCCTTTGTATTCTTAAATTCAAGGAGAACTTTGCCCTGGGAAAGGTCATATTCATCCTGAGAAGCAGATTGTGAATATGTCATAAATGCAGCTGTTGCTGTAAGAATCAGGGCTGTTAAATTTTTTAGTTTCATATTAGACCTCTTCTTAATTTATCGGTGATTTTAATTTTCAAGTTTAGGTTCTTTATGCTAATATTTTTATATGAATTTGTATTTTTTACAGCTTAAGGATTCTTTTGAAAAAAATTCCCTTGTCTTTATTTCCTTAATTATAGCTTTTTTTCTCCTGTCTTTTATTGCAGGAAGGCTTTTTCAGAAACTTAAGGATTACAGACAGCTTAAAAAGGAGAGGGAAGATGCCGTAAAACGCAGCAGGGCGGTTCTTGGAGGCCAGTTTGGTGAACAGATAGCGCCGTATTTACCTTCTTTTCCATGTAATCCAGGGGATGCCCGTTTTATAGGAAAACCTGTGGATTTTGTTGCTTTTACCGGAACTGCTGATGGTAGTGATGTAAAGGAGATTCTTCTTATAGAAGTAAAATCAGGAGGCAGCACCCTTACCCGTCGTGAACAGCAGATAAAAAGTGCTGTAGAAGAAGGCAGGGTGCGTTTTGTTGAATATCACATTAACTGATTTTTAGTTAATGATTTTTTCCCATAAATCTGAATAGCTTGCTTTGTCACTGCCAACGTAGTATTTAAGTTCGCAGTTTTCCAGGGCAGAAGCAGGATACATGGGGCTTGTTTCCATGTATTGTTCTGCTTCCGGATTTACAAAGCAGGGAAACCTGAAGAAGTCCAGGAACTTTGCATAGTTTTTAGGGTCATGTATGTAATTTATAAAAAGGGTAGCCAGATCCCTCTGACTTGAGTCCTTTAGAATACACATGCTGTCCAGGTAGGAAGGTCCCCCATCTTCCGGAATAAAGAAATCGATTTTTTCATCCCATTCTTCTTCCGGAACTTCACCGTAAATTACTTCGGCGTAGCCCTGACAAAGCCAGAGGTTGCCGTTTGCAAAATCTTTTCCAAAGCCTTCTGCATCAAATTTTACGATATTAGGTTTCCAGTATTTAGTAATAAGACTGCAGGCATCTTTAAGTTCATCCTTATTTCTTGTACAGACACTGTAGCCTTTATATTTAAGTGCATCTCCTATTACTTCCCTGTAGTCATTCATCATGGAAGCCCTGCCTTTAAACTGACTGTCGGCAAAAATATTCCAGCTGCGTTCATAGCTTCCTTTAACTTTGCTTTTGTTTACGCTGATTCCTGAAGCACCAAAGTAGTAGGGAACTGCATATTTCATCTCAGGGTCATATACTGCCTTTTCAAGAATCTTAGGGTTGATTTTATCCCTGTTTGTAAAGAGTTCCTGGTTAAGGGGCTGCAGCATATCGTTTTTAAGAAGAATTTCTACGTAGTCCTGGGAAGGGAACACGATGTCAAAGCTGCCTGCGCCTCCGTAAAGAAGCTTAAGGTACATTGTTTCGTTGGAATCATATTCTGTAATTACGACATCACAGTCATATTCCTTTTCAAAGGCTTCAACAACATCTGTAGGTGCATAGTAAGTCCAGGTGTATATGTTAAGCTTCTTTTTATTTGAACAGGAAGTTAAGAGTATGGTAAAAAGTGAAAGTACAAATACTGCCGTAATAAATAGTGATTTTTTCATTTACTTATTCTCCTTGAATTAGTGGGCTGCTGCAAAGGATTTAAGGCTTTTGCGCAGAATAACAGTAAGGGTGCAGATAAAAAGGATAAGTACAAATGAAAGTGCGTTTATTACAGGACTTACACCGTGACGAATCATATTGTAAACATAGATTGGAAGGGTTATTACGCTTCCGTTTACTAAGGATGTAATTACAAAATCTTCTATGGAGAGGGTAATGCTCATCATAAAGCCGGAAAGTATACCGGGCATTATGGCAGGAATTATTACCTTAAAGAGAGTTTGTTTTTCATTAGCACCCAGGTCGTGGGCTGCTTCTATAATTGAATAGTCAAATTCATCAACTCTGGCTGTTACCATAAGGTATACAAATGGCAGACAGAAAGTTGTGTGGGCTATAATTATAGTTGTAAGTCCAAAGTACATGTGAATGCCGCTAAAGAAAATCAGTATTGAAACTCCCATAATTACTTCAGGAAGAATCATTGGAAGAAAGCTGATTGACTGAATATAGCCCCGTCCGAAGAATTTGTACCAGCTGTTTCCGATTGCAGCAAGACTTCCGATTATTGTAGAAATACTTGCACTGACAAGGGCAACTATAGCTGTATACATAAGGGACTGCCATAAAGTTCCTGAGTGAAGGAACAGTTCTTCATACCAGACAAGGGAAAATCTTGTAAAGCTGCTGCCCTTTGATTCATTAAATGAGTAAAAGATGATTACAAAGAGTGGTATAAAAAGAAAGGCCAGTGTCAGCGCAAGGATAATCTTTGATGTAGAGAACTTTGGTGAACGGCGCTTCCAGTTACGCTTGGCATGTTTATTGTCTTCATTTTTGGCATGAGGATTTTTTCTGAATATGGCCATTATAATAGATATTAAGAAATCCATTTTTCTTTCCTTATGATTCTTTCTTTACGTTCTTAAGTTTCTGTTCCTTCTTTTCTGATGAAATCATAAAAAGAATTGCAGCCATACTTATAAAGGTCAGTACTACGCTGATTGCTGCGGCAAGGGGCAGGTTTCCGATTTTAGTAATCTGGTCCATGATAGTGTTGCCCAGCATGTAACTTTCTGTAGAACCGATAATCTGAGGTACAGTGTAGTTTCCGAAAATGGGTATGAAAGTAAAAATAAGGGCGCTGATAATTCCGCTTTTAATTCCCGGCAGCATTACCCTGAATATTGCACCCGGCTTGCTGGCGCCAAGATCCCTTGCTGCTTCAAGAAGGGTAAAGTCAAACCTGTCTATTGAAGTAAATATTGGAAGTATGGCATAAGGCAGGTACATGTAAATGCTTACAAGAATTACTGCAAACTTAGTGTACATAAACTGAACCGGTTCAAAGCTTCCGTCACTATTCTGACTTACAAAGAAAAATGCCTTTGCCAGAAATCCCCATACAGTGTTTAAAAGTCCTTCTTCTCCAAGAATTGTCATCCAGGCAAAAATACGGATAAGGGAATTTGTAAGGAAGGGGATTATTACCAGTATCAGAAGTAGTGTCTGGTGACGGCTTCTTGCCATGGCGTAACCACAGGGAATTGCAATTGCACAGGAAATAAAGGTTGCAACTACTGTCATCCACAGGGTTCTTAAAAATACTTCTCCATATTCAGGAGAAAACATCTGTTTATAGGCATCCAGGGTGAATTCCTTTATTACACCGCCGTAGAGGTCGTTTTTCATAAATGAGTAGCAGATGATTATTAATATTGGCACTATAAAGAATATGGAAAACCAGATTCCCATGGGCCATGAGTAAAGGGGGCCGGGATTCTGCTTTTTGTACTTGTAGTCCCTGGCTGCTTTTGCAAGTTTTTCTGTCATGTAAAGCCTCCTGTCCTACTTGTTAATATCTTCTACTATGTAACCGTCTTCTGCAGACCAGGAAATATAAACTGTGTCCTTCCACTGAATCTCCGGACCGTCATCAAGATAGTTGGTGTGCTGCTTGAATACCTTTACGATAGTTCCTGTTTTTTCCAGCTTAACGTAGAATTTAGACTGGAATCCTGTGTATACCGGTTCTTCTACAATTCCCTTAAAGACGTTTATGTCTTTGCGGCCTTTTACATCCGGTTCTTCACGGGTAATCCTGATTTTTTCCGGACGGATTGTAAATGCAACTTTCTGTCCTTCGTCAGTATGTTCGTAGTCGGTTACGAGAATGTTTTTGTCTTCTTCTTTTGTGGCCTGAGTATCATCCTTTAACTGAGCCTGAATTCCCAGGGCTGGAACTTTAAGGGTGACCATGTGTTCTATGTTGCTTTTGCCGGCTACCTTGTATTCCTGACAGTTAACTACTGTTGATTCAAAGAGATTTGTTTCTCCAATGAACTGGGCTACAAACTGAGTTGCGGGGCTTTCGTAAATTTCAAAAGGGGTTCCGATTTGAAGAACCTTACCCTTATTCATAACTGCAATTCTGTCTGAAACGGCAAGGGCTTCACTCTGGTCATGGGTAACGAATATAAAGGTAATTCCTATTTCGTCATGAAGACGGTCCAGTTCAAGAAGGAGGCTGGAACGAAGCTTTGCATCAAGGGCAGAAAGAGGTTCATCCAGAAGAAGTACCTTTGGTTCGTTAATAAGGGCTCTCGCTATAGCTACACGCTGCCTCTGACCACCGGAAAGCTGGTTAGGCTTTTTGTACATCTGGTTTTCAAGATCTACCAGGGCCAGGTATTTGCGTACCTTTTCTTCTATTGTTTTTTTATCAGTTCCTTTTATACGGAGGGAAAATGCAACGTTTTCAAAAATATTAAGATGAGGAAAGAGTGCATAGTTTTGAAAAACCGTATTTGAATGACGTTTGTTTGGGGGAAGTGGTGTTACATTCTGGTCATCGAATAAAACAGTTCCTTCATCCGGAAACTCAAAGCCGGCCAGAATACGCAGCAGGGTTGTTTTACCGCAGCCTGATGGTCCAAGGAGGGTAAAGAATTCACCCTGTTTAATTGTAAAATTAATGTCATCCAAAGCATGAAAATCTCCGAAATGCTTTGAAACATTGTTAATAGAAACTGTACTTCCGTTCAATGCTGTACTGCTCCTTTGCTTATAGAAAAATAACGGGATGCCTGATTTAATCAAACATCCCTTTTAATCACACTTTCTAATTTAAGAGGGGTTTTGTCAATCATTTTTTTTATATTTTTAAATAATTCCGGCTTTAGTAAAAAGCCTGCTCCTGCTGTTGACATGTTTATTTTTAACAGTAGAATTTACTTAAATTGATTACAGGTGGTATTTGTATGATTACTTTATTGGTTGGTCTTATTTTAATAGGTTTTTGTGTTTATTCATGCCTTCCTTTCGGGGCACTTGCATGGGGTTCTTACATTATTGATTTCCTCAAGGGCTTTGCTCCGGTATTTGCAGCTTTCTTAGGCCTTATTGCTGTTTGCATAGGACTTGCTGACCTTAAGGACAAGCGTGAAGCTAAACGTGAAAATAAAGAAGCTTCAGAAAAATAAATAAAGAAGGGACTAAATTTGTTTTAGCCGTTGACTAAAAGTCCCTTTAAATGATATTTTAATGCACCCCGTATATATTACATACAGATGCTCACTGTGTGTAAACGTTCAAGACTGGATGCGAAGTTGCGGACGTAACGTTTTTTATATAAAGGTATATACATGAAAACTATTTTTGCTAAAGAAAGTGAATTAAAGCATGACTGGTATGTTATTGATGCAGCCGGTAAGACTCTGGGTCGTGTTGCAGCAAAAGCAGCATCTATTCTCCGTGGAAAGAACAAGCCTTCTTACACACCAAACGCAGCTTGCGGTGATTATGTAATCATCATCAACGCTGACAAAGTAGTTGTATCAGGAAACAAGGGAGAAGATCTTTTGTACCGTCATCACACTGGTTATGTTCGTGGTCTCACAACATATTCTTTTGACCAGCTTCTTGAAAGAAAGCCAACTGACCCTCTTGAAAGAACAATTGCAGGTATGCTTCCACATAACCGTCTCGGACGCCAGCTTTTCCGCAACCTTAAAGTATATGCAGGAAGCGAGCATCCACATGCAGCTCAGAACCCAAAAACTATCGAGTTTTAATTAGGAGACTATCGTGATTAAGAATATTGCAATTGGAACAGGAAGAAGAAAGACAGCAGTAGCTCGTGTATTTTTACGCGAAGGCTCTGGAAAAATCGTTGTAAACGGAAAAGACGTTAAAGAATATTTTACCAGCGAAGCACAGGTTCGTATCGTAAACCAGCCACTTCTGGTAACTTCAAATACTGGAAAATATGACATCCTTATCAACGTATGCGGTGGTGGTCTTAACGGACAGGCTGCAGCTTGTCTTCATGGTCTTTCACGTGCTCTTACACAGGTTGATCCTAATGCACGTCCTTCACTGAAGGCAAACGGATATCTTACACGTGATTCACGCATGGTTGAACGTAAGAAGTACGGTCAGCGTGGTGCTCGTAGAAGATTCCAGTTCAGCAAGCGCTAAATCTTCCATATTACGGATGATTATTCGTGGAATAAAGCAGATTTTGCTCGGTGTATACGAAATTACACCGGATGCAGGATCTGCATTTTTTTTGCGTGCTGACTATCTTTCTCTTGTAACGGAAGACCGGCTGCTGCCTTATGGATATGGAAGACTGGATGTAGATCTGGAAGACCTGTCCGGATTAAAGGAAGGAGATACCGGTTTTTTTAATAGTGAAGAAACAGAGGACCTTTATAAGGCTTCTCTTTTATATGCAGTAGAAAAAGCTGCCATGTCTTACCTGAACAGGGCTGAGCACAGCCGCTCTTCACTTTATTCAAAATTAATAAAAAAGGGTCTGGAAAAAGAACATATTTTAACTGTTCTGGATTATCTGGAAGAAAAAGGTATATTAAGCGACAGACGTTTTGCCTCTGCCTGGTTAAGAAGCCGCTCTATAGATCATAACGAAGGAAGAAGCCGTCTTTCAGGTGAACTGACTGCCAGGGGACTGGACAGGGGTGTTATAAAAGAAGCCCTGGATGAATACTTTCTTGAACATGATGAAGAAGAGCTTTGCCGTAAAGCCCTTAAAAAGCTTTTGAGGGTAAAAAAGGACGGAGAAAAAATAAAGGCAGCTTTAGTCAGACAGGGATTTTCCTTTAAAATGATACAAAAAATCTTTTCTGAGACAAATATCCTGTAAGTCAAAAATCTCTAGCAATTTACTTTTTTATATGTTAAATTTAGCCAATTTAAGGATAATCAATGGCTAAAAGTAAAGAGAATGGTGCAGTTGTTTTTTCTGCACTGGAAGTTGCAAATATATGCGGCGTTGTAAATCAGACCGCGATTAACTGGATAAAAAGTAGTTATCTTAAGGCTTTTAAGACTCCCGGGGGACAGTTCAGGGTGTATCCGGAAGATCTTCTTCAGTTTATGAAGGGCAGGAATATGCGTATACCTGCTAAGCTGCAGGAAATATGTCATATAAAAGTAAAAACTGTTCTTATTGTTGATGACGACAAGGCCTTTAATGATGTAGCTGCCAAATATATTGGAAGTCATCTGGAAGGAATAGATATTCAGCAGGCATTTGATGGTTTTGAGGCCGGTTCCCTTATGCAGAAGTATAAGCCTGGTATTGTTCTTCTTGACCTGGACCTGCCTGGAATAAATGGTCTTAATCTCTTAAAGAGAATCAGGGAAAGTCCGGATTTTGGTTCACCTAAGGTAATAATTATTACTGCAATGGAAGACACAGAAATGGAAAAACAGTGCCGCAGCTACGGTGTAAGCTATCTGTTTAAGAAACCTGTAACTCTTCCTGAAATCTGCGGTGTATTAAAAGGCTTTTAATATTTTACTGTTTAATTTCTGCCAGCATTTGTGAATACATTCTTGCTTCAAGGTCTGCGTTTGTAAGTCCTGCTTTTTGAAGAAGAAGGTGGAGCTTTTCTTTTATAGCGGCAATTTCTTCCGGCTTATTTGAATCGGTAAGTATTTCTATTTCCAGAAAATCACCTAAAGGTGGTACTGTACACAGTTCAAAGGTTGCTCCTTCATAAGTCCAGTCATGAACTTCCTTGTGTTTGTTAAGGGCTATTTTGTAGCCTGAATCTTCTAAAAAAGAAACAAGACAGTCGTCATCAGAAACAATGCATTCCCTTTCGTCATTTACTTCTATGGATGCTCCATGGGAATCCTGCTGAATCTCCTTGCGCTTCCATGTAACAAGGTAGCTTATTTTACCATTGCGGCTCTCTTTTCTGATTCGTATTTTTTTCCTGCTGAAAGTTCCGTCTTCCTGGGGAAGGGCAAAGTATCTGTCATCCCTGATTACAAATCCTTCATAAGTGGCAAAAGAGTTAAGCTTTTCTGTTAATGCATTTTTATCTTTTACCCTGGCTTTCAGTTCAATTTCGTTCATAAAAATGAGAATAGCATAAGACTTGTAAAAATGCTATATTGTGTAAAATCTAATTTAAAAGGAGTTTATATGTCAGATAATTTTCCATTGAATAATAAGGAACTCAGTCAGCTTGCAGAAAAGTTCCACACACCATTTTATCTTTATGATGAAAAAGCAATTCGTGAAAACATGAGGCGCTTTACAAAAGCCTTTAGTATTTTTCCGGAATTCAGGGAGCACTTTGCTGTAAAAGCCTGCCCTAATCCTTATATTCTTAAAGTTCTTCAGGAAGAAGGATGTGGTGCAGACTGTTCAAGCCTTCCTGAACTTATGCTTTCTGATATGAGCGGCATTAAAGGAAAGCATGTTATCTTTACATCTAACGAAACTCCTGCCAGTGAATATAAATATGCTTATGAACATGACAATATCATTAACCTTGATGATATTACTCATATTGAATTTCTTAAGGATGCCCTTGGTGGAAAACTTCCTGAGACTATCTGCTTCCGTTACAATCCTGGAAACGAAAAGCAGGGCTGTAACTCAATCATTGGTAAGCCGGAAGAAGCAAAGTATGGTTTAACCCGTGCTCAGATTCTTGAAGCATATTCAATTTGTAAGAAAGAAGGTGTTAAGCATTTTGGTCTTCATACAATGGTTGCTTCAAATGAACTTAATCCTGCTTTCTTTGTCGATACTGCAAAACTTCTTTTTGAACTTTGTGCTGAAATAAAGGAAAAGTGCGGAGTCAGAATTGAATTTGTTGACCTGGGTGGTGGTCTTGGTATTCCTTATAAGCCTGAACAGAAGGCAATTGATTATGATGAAGTTGCCCGTGGAATTCGTGGTGAATATGACAGGGTTATTGTTCCTGCAGGACTTGATCCTCTTGGTATTTACTGGGAATGTGGCCGTCCTATAACCGGTCCTTACGGATGGCTGGTTACTACTGCCGTTCATCACAAGCATATCTATCGTGAATATGTTGCTGTAGATGCATGTATGGCTGACCTTATGAGGCCTGGTATGTATGGTGCTTATCATGAAGTAACTGTAAGCGGAAAAGAAAATGCTCCTAAGGATCATGTTTATGATGTTGTAGGTTCCCTTTGTGAAAACTGTGATAAGTTTGCAGTTCAGCGCAGCCTCCCGGAAATCAAAAGGGGCGACCTTGTAATAATTCATGATGCAGGTGCTCATGGCCGTGCAATGGGATTTAACTACAATGGTAAACTTCGCTGTGGTGAAATTCTTATGAGAAATGACGGAAGCTTTAAGGAAATCCGTCGTCGTGAAACTGTTGAAGATCTTTTTGCTACACTTGATCTTGATGGTGTAAAGGATTTTAACTGATTTTAGATAATAGAAATTATTATTAATAAAAATGCCGGAAGCTTGTAAAAAAAACTTCCGGCATTTTTTTTGTTTAAGAAATATTTTTATTTCCAGTTTTCTACGATTTTTACACCGGCACTGCAGCCAATGCGTGAAGCACCTGCATTTACCATAGCCTGAGCATCTTCTGCAGAACGGATTCCGCCGCTTGCCTTTACACCAAAGTCAGGTCCTACGGTTTTTCTCATAAGTTCTACTGCATGAACACTTGCTCCGTTTGGAAGGGCTTTGCCATCTGCATCTTTTGGTGTTGCAAAACCTGTTGATGTTTTTACAAAGTCTGCTCCTGCTTTTACTGAGCGCTTGCAGCATTCTTCGATTTCTTCATCTGTAAGGAAACATGTTTCAAGGATAACTTTTACGATTATCTTTTTCTGAACTTCGTCTTCCTGTTCATACTGGCGGGCTGCCATAACTACACTTTTAATGTCTTCTTCTACTGCATCAAAGTCGTGGTCTTTTGCTGCTCCAATATTGATTACCATATCAAGTTCATCTGCACCGTCATCAAGGGCTACAAATGATTCTGCACTCTTTGCTCCGAATCCGCTTGCTCCAAGAGGGAAGCCGATTACTGTGCAAACTTTTACTGATGTTCCTTCAAGAAGTTCTGAGGCAAGGTGTACGTAACTTGGGTTAACGCATACTGATGCGAATTTGTATTTTTTTGCTTCTTCACATAATTTTTCAATGTCACATTTGCGTGCTGTCGGGGCAAGCTGGGTGTGGTCAATCATTGCTGCAATTTCGTTTTTAGTCATTGTCATTCTCCTGTGATAAATAAATACTGCGCTTATGACGCGAATTGATATTATACAATATTATTTTAAGAAAGGATATTGTTTTTTAATTATTTAACAGATTAGCCCCGATTGGAAGGCCGCCTGAGGGCGTAGCGCAGCTATGGAGGCGGGAGCCGGAAGCCTGGAAAGCGGGTTACTTATAAAATGCTGCTCCAATAAAAAATAATAATTGGTTTGTCTTTTGGTCTTCTTTGGATTATAATAAATTTTCCACCCTTGTGGTGCAGCTTTTTTTTACCGGCTGAATTTTTTTATAAGGAGTTTAAAATGGTTGATTATACTGAGGGTTCTGGAAAACAGTATCATACTGGAGTTGGTCCTGGTGATATTGGTGAATATGTGATTTTGCCTGGAGATCCAAAACGTTGTGCAAAAATTGCTGAACATTTTGATAATGCAAAACTTGTGTCTGATGTTCGTGAGTATGTGACATACACTGGCACTCTGGATGGTGTAAAGGTTAGTGTTACTTCTACTGGTATTGGCGGACCTAGTGCTTCTATTGCCATTGATGAACTTTCTAAAGCTGGTGCTAAGACTTTTATTCGTGTTGGTACCTGTGGTGGAATGCAGGAAGAAGTTATGGGCGGTGATATTGTTATTGCTACTGGTGCTGTTCGTATGGAAGGTACCAGCCGTGAATTTGCTCCTATTGAATATCCTGCTGTTCCTGATTTAAATGTAACAAATGCTCTTGTTGAAGCTGCTGATAAGCTTGGTGTAAATCATCATGTTGGTGTTGTTCAGTGTAAGGATTCTTTTTTTGGACAGCATGAACCTGAGATTATGCCTGTAAGTTATGAGCTTGAAAATAAGTGGCAGGCCTGGCTGAGGATGGGATGTCTTGCTTCAGAGATGGAAAGTGCAGCCCTCTTTATTGCAGGTCAGTTCCTCAGGGTTAGGTGCGGTTCATGCTTCCTTGTTGTTGCAAACCAGGAGAGGGCAAAGAAGGGGCTGGAGAATAAACAGGCTCACGATACTGAGCTTGCAATCAAGACTGCTGTTGAAGCTTTGCGTATTTTGATTAAAAAAGATCAGAAAAAATAATTGATATGAGGCCGCAGTTATTCTGCGGTCTTTTTTTTTATCCTGGGTTTATTTACGGAAGGGGGAGGCTTTATTTAAGGAGGGTATTTAAGGGTAGGGCTTCTTTATTGAAGGGGCTGTAACTATGAGAGAGAGATTTTTGCTTCCTGTTTGTTTAAGCTTGTTTTAAGTTTAATTTTCATGATACAATTTTTATAAATCCCTTTTGAATATCTTTATGATAAAAAATTATAAGATGACGGAGTGTATTATGAAAAAGTTTTTATTAAAAGTTTTGTGTGCTGGATTTTCCTTGCTTATGCTTTCCTGTGCTTCTACAAATGTTTCTGATGATCTTTTAATCAGGAATAATGGAAATTCCCCGGCCCTGTCTTTGAATGAAGTAAGTTCTACTACTGTTAAAGTTGAAAATCCTGAGTATTTTAATATTTCTGACTGGTCAAAAATAAGAATTACTAATGATCTTCTTGATCTTCTTACACTTCAGTCTGAAATGTCTAATGAAGAAAAATATAATTTTATGTCATGTCTTTTTGATGAACTTCCATCTAATGCGGCAGATGGAACTGTCCGTGAAGTTTATGTAGGCAAGTTTTTTAAGAATGAAAAAAATTCAGCTGCTAACCTTGTAATCAGGGTAAATGTTTTAACTCCTGCAAAAGATGCTGCAGTAAAAAATGAAAAAGTATTTGTATTCTTTACAAATGCACTTTTAAATCAGCTGGGTGGAGGTGTTCTCAAAGGCTCAGGTGCATTTTATAATCTTGATGCTAATGCAGTTGTTATTGCTTTATATAATGGCGGACAGCTTACTAATTTTTTGTATCAGAAAGGTGAAGAAAATAACAAAAAGGATTCTTCCGGCTTGAGTGATCTTGATTCATTAATGCTTGCACAAAATCTTCTTGCTGATGAAGATTTGTCAAATGATTCCAGAGCTCATACATTAGCTTCTTCTGTGATGAATAAAAAAGATGTAATGCCTGCATTAAAAATTATGGCCATGCTTAAAGAATATGATTACAGGATTTCTAAAAGTGATCTTTCTGGTGCAAAAAGTATCTGGAAGGATATTCTTGAGTACAGTGTAAATGTTCCTGGCGATATGAATGAAGAAAATCTTAATGCTGTTAATGGTTCTTCTTTGTATCTTCTTGAAAAGTTAATGACAAAAGATAATCTTTGATTTTTTGTAAACTTCTGGTAAATAAAAAATAATTTTATGTTTTATATCAGGCAGGGAATTTTTTTCTGCCTGTTTTTCTTTTTTGACTATAGAATATTTTAACTCTATCATTATAAAATATACTTATGAATAAACTTGTTGTATTTGATTTTGATGGAACTCTTGCAGATTCTGTTTCTGTGGGGCTTCCACTTATAAATTCCTATTCGGAAAAATTTGGATTTAAAGAAATTGATCTTGAAAAAAGCAAGCATTTAAGTGCAAAGGAAATTATTTTTTCTGCAGATATAAAACTGTGGAAGCTTCCTTATGTAATTGCCTATCTCAGACGCCGGCTTAGTGAAAAGGTTTCTCAGATTAAATGTATAGAGGGTATTCCGGAGCTTTTGAAAAAACTTAAGGAGTCTGGTTTTGATCTTTGTATCCTTACTTCAAATTCAAAACCTACTGTTACAGGGTTTTTAAAAAATAATAATCTTGATTCATATTTTACTTATATTAAAACTGGAGTTTCACTCTTTGGAAAGAAGAGGGCAATAAAATCCCTAAAGAAAAAACTGGGTAATGATATGATTTATGTTGGTGATGAATTAAGGGATGTGGATGCCTGTAGAAAAACTTCTACTCCTGTAGTTTCTGTTACCTGGGGTGTTAATTCTCCTGAAGTTTTGGAAAAGGCTAATCCAGGTTTGCTTGCATCAAGTCCTGTTGAGGCTTTTGAAAAAATAATGGGACTTTCAAAATAGTTTTTTCTTATTAAAAAATTAATTAAAAAATGGAGAAAATTTAAAATGTTTGCTGTCAGCTTTTTTTTTATGGCGAGCCTTATTATTTTTTTATGGATAATGTTAAGAGTTTTTGTGTGTTTTAGGGAAAAGACTTTTAGTGTAAAGAGGGAGCTTCTTCTTTTACTTGTTCCCCTTTGCATTATTGTAATTGCAAGATGCGTTTACTTTCCTATGAGGCATGTTAACGGTCATATTGGAACTTTGAATATTGATTTTGATAAAATTTTCCCAGTCCGCTATAACCTGATTCCTTTTGTAAGGCTTTTTGATGTTTATGACGGATGGCAGCTGAATATAATAGGTAATATTGTAATTTTTATTCCAGTGGGAATTGTCTGGCCTCTTTCCTTTAAGAAGCTTAACAGTCTGCCAAAGGTTTGTCTTGCTGGTTTTTTGTATACCCTGCTTATAGAAATCAGTCAGATTCTTTCTTATGAAAGATGCAGTGATGTGGATGATATGATTTTGAATACTGCCGGTGTTTTTATTGGAGCTGGGATTTATTTTTTTGTAAAGAGATGCAGTGGTAAGTAATAGTACTTTTTATCAGTGAGAATTGAATTATAATATAAATGCAATCCTGTAAAAGAATATTCAGATCTTGAGATACAATCTGCAGCTTTTAGAATGAATTGTAATTATAAACTTAGTATAAGTCCGCTGTCTCATAATACTTCAACTTCATTTTATTATTTATATAGTAATTCCCTGACTGATTATAATGTGTATGGTACTCTTATACCAGGAACAACAGAGCAATATACTTTTGATATGATTATAGAAGATCTTGAGGATGGACAGATTGTATTAAGGTCAACTATAATAAAACAGTGCCTTTCTGCCACCGGGTAGTGGGATTAACACTTTTCTTTATCGTCAGGTCTTAGCAGATAAAGATATCTGGAGGTTTAGAAAATGAAATGGTTAATGCTTGCTCTGGCTGGTATTCTGGAAGTAACATGGGCTTGTGCCATGAAGTATTCACAGGGATTTACAAAGGTTATTCCCAGTGTAATTACTGCAGCGGGTTATATTGCAAGTGCGGTCTTTTTGTCCCTGGCTTTAAAAAAGCTTCCTTTGGGAACGGCTTATGCAATGTGGACTGGCTTTGGAATAATTGGTACTACCATTCTTGGATATTATCTTTTTGGTGAAAAACTTTCCCTTTACCATATTGCCTGTATTTTCCTGATAGTAGCAGGAATAGCTGGCTTAAAATTAAAATCCTAAAATATTCTTAAAAAAAAGTAACACTTTTAGTGACCTCCGGTGTCTTAAATGATACGGAGGTTTTTTTATGAAAAAAGTATTTTTAATACTTATGACATTTGCAGCTTCTTTAGTGTTTTCACAGGAGCTGCAAGTCCTTGTAATTGACAGTGAACTGGAGATTCCACTGGAAGGAGTCAGTCTTACCCTTCAGTCTGATAAAAAATCAATTATTTATACAGACGAAGAGGGACAGGGAGTTATTGAATTAACTGACGGGACTTCTAAGGGTGTCATAACTGCTTCTTTGCCTGGTTATAAAAATGTTGATATTGAATTCAATTCGGTAACAGAAAAACTTGTAGTCGAAATGATGATGTACGATTTTGTTGAAGGTGCAGAACTTATTGTAAATCGTGCTGCTCCTGAAAATAAAAGTGAAAAGGCAGGTGTTTCTCAGGTTATAACAAAGGAAGAAATGCAAACTACTGCAAACGTAGGTCTTGTAGAAGACTGTATGGCTTCTGTAAGAACTTTGCCTGGAGTTTCTTTTAGTGGTATTGTTGGAGATCAGCCTTCAATTCGTGGTGGTGAACCAAGGGAAATGGTTTGTCTTCTTGACGGTATGTATACAATCTTTCCATGGCACTGGGGTGG
>NZ_JAILGZ010000141.1 GCF_024696245.1 Treponema sp. | reverse complement strand
CAATACATTTACTGAATTCTTCCTTATTACTTTTTTCAATTAAGAAAATTCTTTTATCTAAATCTATATTGAAAAGATTTTCTTCTATGATTGATTCCTCGTAAAATCTTTTTACATCATCTTCACAGATCTTTTTTCTACTTTCAATATAAAACATTCGTTCATCAACTTCTAATAAAAAATCTTTATGCTTATAGAATGGATTCATTGAAATATGTGTTGGTACAATATTTTCTTTTCTAAGCATTTCCAAAAAGTTTATAAATTCAGACATTGATAAATAATGCCTGTTTCCATTTTTTAATTTTATAATACCTTCGATTTTTTTTATCATTATTTTCTCCTTACTATTTCCAGTTTGACTTATTCATATCAGCTACTTGTATTATTTTTTTTGTGACGTCATCTTGAACTACATAATACACATCATCAACATAATATTTGATTACTGAATTTCCAGTAGCTTTATTTAATAAAGATACAACTTTTGTTGCTAATTTAAAATTGGTATAGGCAAGATAATAGTCATCTCCACGTTTTACAAATTCGCCATTTCTTGTAAAAAGTGTTTCTTTATCATTTTGCACCATAAAAAATCCTTTTTCAAAAGGAATATAGAAAGAAGTCTCACGGGTGCTAAAAATTTTGGAGATATAACCACTGCCACTAGAAAAATCCATTTATTAACCTCATAACTTGTGTTTGTACTTCCATCCCCCACTGCCTCATGTCATAAAACCGCAAGCCCATCATACAAAACGCAGACAGTGTGATAGATTTAGGAAAAGACAGTTTCCTGTAATTAAAAAAAACATTTGAAAATCCTACAATCGGCCTTATAATTAAGGACATCAAATAAAAAGAGGTGTTTATATGGCTAAATCAAAGGATTACTTTGGTCTCGGAAGACTTATCAGTCTTATTCTTGCAATTATCCCATTTACATCATGGCTTTTGGGATTCTTAACCCGCCTTACAGAAGGTAAAATCGTTGCAGCAATCCTCCGTATTTTCTTTGGATGGTGGATTGTATGGCTTATCGACCTTATCTGCATGGTAACAAAAGGAAAAATCTGGCGCGCCCTTAACTGCTAGCCGGTAAAAACAATAAAAAGCTGGACTTTAACCCACTAAAATACAGGTCTAAAGTTCAGCTTTTTTTATATTCCACTTTACGCAACAAAATCTATTCATTATTGCACACTATGCACTAATCCATTGCAAAAATGTAAGTGCAACTTTCTTCTATAATAATTGAACAAATACCATTCCTCTCGTTATCATTCAAAGTAACAATTAAAAAAAGGTTATACTATGACGGGCGATAAAATACTGGGGCAGGTATTAGATTCATACAAAGGTTATTATGATGTCACTTGTGATGACAGCAGCAGCCCTTTTTGTGCCCGGGCAGAATTCCATTCAACAAATCAGCAGTACATTCTGGTAAAAGCCGCAAAGGTTTCTCAAAGCCAGTCTAACGAATATGTATTCTTTTCTTCTATAGAATCACTTAATCAGACTAAACTTGCAAGTCTTGAAAAAGAAGCATGGGAGACTGGTCTTAGTAAAATCACTGTTACCGCCGGTCACCGCAATTCAGATATCAGCCTTATTGTAATTGCAGACAGGGCAGATGAAGAGGCAGTTAAGTTTCTTAAAAAAATCCGCCGCTACAAGTCCTACTGCTTTACCTTTAAGGGATGGACAAACTTTTCTGTGGTTGTAATTGATGCAGAAAAAGGCGCCTTTTATTCAAACAGGGCAGGCAAGCACTTAAAAAAATTCTTTAAAAATATCCTGGGCCGCAATTCAGCCCAAAGCATTCAATAGGAATAAACAGGTATTTTTCCTGCTTAAATAAACGTTTAATAACGGAGGAACAAAAAAATGACAGCATTATTAATCATTATTGCTGCAATCGTTTTGCTTCTTGCCGGCTATATCTTTTACGGAAGCTGGCTTGCAAAACAGTGGGGAATCGACCCTTCAAAAAAAACACCAGCCAAAGAAAAAACTGACGGTGTAGACTATGTACCTGCAAAACCTGCAGTTCTTATGGGACACCACTTTTCTTCTATTGCCGGAGCAGGACCAATTAACGGACCAATTCAGGCTGCAGTATTCGGTTGGGTACCAGTATTTCTCTGGTGTGTTTTAGGTGGAATCTTCTTTGGAGGACTCCAGGACTTTGGCTCTCTTTTTGCTTCCATCAGACATGACGGAAAGTCTGTAGGTGAAATCATTAAGGACTCAATGGGAAAATTTGCAAAGAAACTTTTTATTATCTTTGCCCTTCTCGTACTTATTCTTGTAATCGCATCATTCGTAAATGTTGTTGCAGGAACATTCTATACACCATTCAAAAAGGCTGTAACAATTACTTCTGCTCAGAATACAGAAGCTGTTACTGCAGTTCTTAAAAATGCAAAAACACCATTTGCTGGTCTTTCAGAAAACAATGGCAAACTTACAGTAACTGTTGCAGCAGAAACAGCTGACGATGCAGAAAATGCAGCAAAAAAAGTAAGCACAAGTCTTTCTGCAGCAGGTATCCTTAATGAAGTATCTGCTGACAAGGCTTCAATGGGAAGCTTTATTTCTTCAGGAAAAAGAACAGGCAACAACCAGACTACAGCAATGATTTCTATTCTCTTTATTGTTCTTGCTGTTTTCTACGGAATCCTTACAAACCGCTGCGGTTTAAAAACACTTCCTGCAACCCTTATTGGTATTGCAGCAATTGCCCTTATTATCGTATTCGGTCTTAACTTTGGTCTTGTAATGAGCCGCAACACATGGATTATCATCATCGGTCTTTACATTGCATTAGCTTCACTTATTCCAGTATGGATTATGCTGCAGCCACGTGACTATCTTTCAAGCTTCCTTCTTTATGCAATGATGGCAGTAGCTTTAATCGGTATTGTATTCTCTGCATTTACAGGTAGTTCAAGAGGTGTTGAATTTAACCTTCCTGCATACACTGGATGGACACAGAGCATCGGTAATCTTTTCCCTGCCCTCTTCATTACAGTAGCATGTGGTGCATGTTCAGGATTCCATTCTCTTATTGCATCAGGTACTACTTCCAAGCAGCTTGATTCAGAAAAGAATGCAAAGGCAATCGGATACGGTTCAATGCTTATTGAATCTGGTCTCGGAATTATTTCCCTTATTGCAATTGGTATTGTATCTTCAAAGTTCCTTATCAAAAATCCAGAAACAGGAATGTGGGCATTTGCAGGTTCACCAGCTACAGCTTTTGGTAACGGTATTGCCCTTATGTTTGGTGCAGAAACAAGTACTATCTACAACACAATCACTGCCCTTCTTACACTTGCAGTATCTGTATTTGCCCTTACTTCCCTTGACTCAGCTACACGTTTGAGCCGCTTTATGTTCAGTGAACTTTTCCTTAAAGACGGAGAAGAAAGCTGGAAGGATGCAAAAAATCCAGTACGCAAGCTTCTTGCAAATCCACTTATCGGAACAGCCCTTATGGTAATCATTGGTTGTATTCTTGGTGGACTTAAGCTTTCTGCAATCTGGGGTCTCTTTGGTGCAGCAAACCAGCTTCTTGCCGGAATCGCACTTCTTGCAGTTGCAGCATGGCTCGGACAGGTTGGAAAGAACAACAAAATGTTCATCATTCCAATGGTATTCATGCTTACAGCAACATTAACCCAGCTTGTATTTACAATCATCAAGCAGATTACCCTTCTTAAGAAAGGTGCATTTACAGCTCTTGATCCTGCATGGGGACACTACTTCCAGCTCTTCTTTGCAGCAGCAATGGCTATTCTTGCAGTAATCCTTGTTGCAGAAGGAATCAAAACTTTTGCAAAACAGATGAAGCGCAACTAATATTCCAGATCCGGGTGGCTTAATACGCTGCCCGAATTTTCGTCCACAGTAATAAGACTAAAGGCACGGCTGTATAAAAAAGAAGAAATAAGATGTTCTTCAAAAGAGCCGCTGTCATAATGCTTACTTCTGTGGGCGTGACCTTCCATAACCAGTTTTACATTATTTTTAGCAAACAAAGACATAAGGGTATTTCTTTCCAGGGCATTCTGAATACTAAGCTGTATTATTCCGCCGCAGTAAAGGGGATAATGCATGGACACAATCTTTGGAAGACTATCTTCCTCCATTTCTTCCTGTAAAAGTTCAAGCTGCCTGTCACCTAAAGTTCCATTAGCCGTATCAAGAAAATACCAGGACATTCCTTTATCAGAAGCAGAGCCATGAGTTGTAAACTTATAAAAGGAAGTACCGGGATTAATATTTTCTTTCCAGACATCCCAGCCGTAATTATATAAATCGTGATTTCCTAAAATTGAATAAGTAGTAAAGCCTGAGATTCCTGCAGCAGAAGCCATTTGTGCCAGAGTATCTGCAAACTCATTAAAATCATCCGCTTCACCCTTATGGCCGCCGTCAAGAATATCTCCAAGACATATCATAAAGCGGGGGCGCAAAGTTTCATCGCTGTTTTTAAGCTGACTGTCAAACCATTCATAAAAAGCTTCAATATCCTGGTCTGCCCTATCTGAACCAAAGTGGGGGTCAGTAATCACAAGAATGCTGTAAACAGAACCAGTGGTACCTGTTACGGAAGAGGGACTGTCCAGTACCTTAAGGGAACTTACCCGGTCTTCTACATCCTGACCAAAAACAAACCAGTAGGCTCCCATGTTGCAGGAAAATGTCATCAGAGAAAGAAAAAGTACAAGTAAAGTATAAAAAAGTTTTTTCATCAGAACCTTACCCCCAGGGCAAAGCGGAGTGCAGAAGACTCAAGGTGGTTTACTGCAGCCAGATGGTCTGTAAAAACAAAGTCAGCTTCAGTCTTTATACTTAAGCCTTTAGAAAAATCCTGCCTTACAAAAAAAGTAAATACAGATTCCGTTGCCGAATTATATCTGAACAAAGAATGAAAGGCATGAGTAAAGCCCAGCCTTGTTCCATAAGAAAAATCCTTTGCCACAGTAAAAGAGATATCCGGTTCAAACTTTGTAATACCATCTTTAATACCATAAATATCCGTATACTTATACTTTAACCAGAAGGAAGTTCCTAAAAAAAATCCACTGCCCGTCTTCCAGTTAAAGTCCGTGCCCAGTAAAAAATCCTGTTCACAAAAAAGCTCATGGTACTGAACATGATAAATAAAATCACAGCCCAGTTTTTTCTGACTGTTATTTTGTCCGGTAAAAATAAAAGGGAAATATTCTGCTGCCAGGGTAATATCCGTTAAATCCCTGCCTGACTGAAAGGCTCCTGTAAAAGAAGCCTTATCCCACTGCCCCTTATAATAAAGGGAAGGATAATTATTGTTGCTTTCAAGACCACGGTCAAAAACATGGGTAAATGTATAAAAGACTTCATGATTTTCCTTAGAGAAAATAAGGCATTGAGGAATAATAAAAAACAAAAACATGAAACAAATAGATTTTTTCATTTACTTATTATTTTAATACCTGACCTTTCACTTTGCAAAAAAAGACAGCATAATCACAACCACCCGTCAAACGGGTGGTTTGCTCTTAGCCTATAAGGCTAAGGGTCTCAAGCCGAGACTTAAGTCCCACGCTTTCACATACGTTCAAATCTATTGCAGCTTGTCACCCGCTGGCTCTTAAAGAGCCTTTTGTACTACTTACTACCCTTAAAAGGGTCTTCGTATTCTTTTTCAGTAATTTTATCCATCGCTATATCATGAGCTTCCTGTTCACGGATATATTTCGCAAT
>NZ_JAILGZ010000067.1 GCF_024696245.1 Treponema sp. | reverse complement strand
GGATGAACATAATCAATGTACTCAAAAGGAGAAAAATTAAAATCCTGTGCAACAGCAAGTTGCATTGAAAAAACAATTAATAATAAAAAATACTTTTTCATATTTCTTTTCATTTTTTTCTCCATTTTATAAATTAATTTTCCCATCGTGTAATCACTGCAGTGATGCAGGTATCATCCCACTTGTTTCCTTTGTAAACTTCTTTGATTGTAAAGCGGACTTTATTTACAGCAGCAGGAAATTTTATTTCTGAAAAATGCACATAGTCTTCAAATTCATATTCAATTTCAAATGGATTATCTTTATCAAGAGAAGTAATAACCGCTTTTTTTACACGATTATTTGCTTTATAAAGATAGCGTTTTTCTAAATCAACAAAACCATTTAATACAACCAAATTATTTTTCGGCTTTGTAAATTCAATTTCAAGATACTCTCCAATTCCAGCTGAACTGTTTTCTTTTCCGGGTACCCATGGATTTCGAAGTAAAAAAGTAGAATCTTCAAAATAACTTTTTATAAAAATATTTAAAAAATCAGCTGAATATGAAACCTTTCCATTTTTTGTAGTCTCTGAATATTCTGATGAACTTAGAATATTCTCAATATTAAACTGAGGAAGTTTTATTAATTGTAAAGCAGATTCTCTTGAAGAGGTAATATCAATTTGATCATTAAATTCTTTTATACTCTTACAATAAGTCGCCATAGAAGGTATTTTTTTCGTTTTTATAGTTGTCCAGGATGAATCCCCAAAAGTAAACACAAAGTTTGAACCACATATTATTGTTTTTTTTGTACTGTCATCAATATAACAATAAGAAAACCCATCCTTATCAAAATACAAATTTTCATTCTTAATTTTTAAGCCTTTGCTGGAAGCCCAATTCCATACAATATAAACTCCATCAGAAATCCCTGTTACATAGGACAGAGTATACTCTGGAAAACGTTCCTCCATTTTTAAATCTGAAACCCGTTCTACAACTTTAATATCCTGAGTCCACAGATAAAAAGGAATGAACATAAGAAAGATTGAAACTATAAAATATTTTTTCATTAACTTGCCTTCTAAAATACTTTCAATATTACTTTAAGATAACATTTTTTTCTTTTACTGAATAGAATATTTTTTTAGGTTTTGCAAAAAGTGATTTTAAACAAAAAAACAGCCTTCCCGGTAAAAAACCAGAAAGGCTGCTGCATTAAATAGCTTTAGCTTTTATTCATTATTTAATAAGGGCATTAAGTGCCTTAACAAATGCTGACGGATCTTTTAATTCTTCACCACTAATAAGAAGGGCCTGGTCAAGAAGAACTTCACTAATCTGAGCAACAGTAGTTTCATCTGCTGACTCAAGCTTCTTTACAACTGCATGGTCAGCATTTACTTCAAGGATAGGTTTTACAAAGTCACCGTTACCCTGACCCATTGCACGCATCATGCGTTCCATCTGAAGTGAAGGATCATTTTCATCAATTACAATACAGCTTGGACTGTCAGAAAGGCGTTTACTAAGAACAACATCCTTTACACGACTTCCCAAAGCTTTCTTGATTTTTTCCTGAACAGGTTTAAATGCTTCTTCCTTCTTCTTAGCTTCTTCTTTATCTACGCCAAGTTCTTCATCACTACCTGCACGGTTTACAGACTTAAGTTCATAGTCCTTATATTTTCCATAAGCCGGAATTACAATGTCATCGATTTCGTCAGCACAGATAAGAACTTCAAATCCCTTATTCTTGTATGCTTCAAGCAATGGAGATGTACGAAGATTCTTTTCGTCACGGCCGGTAATATAATAAATAGCCTTCTGGTCTGCCTTCATACGGCCAACATATTCAGCAAAGCTTGTCCACTTGTCATCTCCTGTTCCTTCATCAGCTGTACTCTTAAAGCGAACAATTTCTGCAATTTCATCACGGTTTGTAAAGTCTGAATAAAGACCTTCCTTCATAGGGCGGTTAAACTGACTTACAAATGTATTCCATTTTTCAATCTTAGCCTTTTCTTCATCAGTTGGTTTTTCTGCCTTAGCTGCCTTTGCTGCATCCTCACCCAGCTTTTTAAATTCACCAAGAATCTTTTTTACAGACTGAGTTTTAATTGCATCAAGAATTCTATTCTGCTGAAGAATTTCACGGCTTACGTTAAGAGGCAGGTCTTCTGAATCAATAACACCCCTTACAAAGCGAAGGTATGCCGGTAAAAGTTCACGATCGTCATCAGTAATAAATACGCGCTTTACATAAAGCTTAACACCGCTCTTGTAGTCAGCCTGGTACATATCAAAAGGTGCAGACTTTGGAACATAGAACAATGTTGTGTATTCCTGAGTTCCTTCTGCATGAGTATGAATGTGAAGAAGCGGGTCTGTTCCATCATGGGCAAGTGTCTTATAGAAAGTGTTGTAATCTTCTTCTTTAAGTTCACTCTTAGATCTCTTCCACAAAGCACTTGCAGAATTTACCTGTTCAACTTTATTTTCGCTGCCTTCTGGTTTTCCGTCTTTGTCATATTTAGTCTGCTCGTAGTGAAGGAAAATAGGGAATGCAATATGGTTAGAATACTTTTTAATAAGTTCATCTATCTTCCATTTAGATGCATAGTCTTTTGAATCATCATTAAGGTGCATTTCAATTGCAGTACCATAAGTTTCTGCCTTATCAAATGCATAAAGTTTTGCAGCTTCACTGTTTACATCAAGTTCTTCAATTTCATAAGCATTAGTTCCGTCAGAAGACCAGTGCCATGCCTTTCCGTCTCCACCAGCCTTGCGTGTGTAAACATCAATTTTGTTTGCTGCCATAAATGCTGAATAAAAACCAACACCAAACTGACCGATTAAATCTGAATTATTATTTCCGCTCTTAGAAAGCTGTTCAATAAATGCCTTTGTTCCTGAGCGGGCAATTGTTCCAAGGTTGTCCCCAAGGTCCTTTTCATCCATACCAATACCGCAATCCTGAACGGTAAGAACCTTTTTGTTTTCATCAAAAGTAATATCGATTTTTGGATCAAAATTAATAGACTTGAATTTATCATCTGAAACTGTCAGATACTTAAGTTTATCCAGGGCATCACTTGCATTAGATACGATTTCGCGCAAAAAAATGTCCTTGTTGGAATACATTGAATGAATGATTAACTTTAAAAGCTGATTTACTTCAGTCTGAAACTGATATTTTGCCATTTCTTTGAACCTCTTGTATTAAATTTAAGCCAACTAAATCATCTGCGGCCGGTTAAAGCCAGCTATCACAAATTAAATTTAATTAACTCAAGCTTTTTATAAAATATACTGATTTTTTTACCAGGGGGCAAATTTTTTTATTGATGCGACCGCTTTTTACAGCCTTACTCTATTAATAACGACCTGTTTATTGACAGATAACACATTTACATTGTATACAATTATATAGGAGGCATTATGTCTGATATTTTGAATGAACTTATTTCAAGAAGAAGCTGCCGTTCTTACAAAGACCAGCTTATAACCAAAGAAGAACTTGATAAAATCCTGACCGCAGGTAAATATGCAGCAAGCGGCAAAGGAAAACAGTCAACTATTATTATAAGCGTAACTTCAAGAGAATTACGTGACAGACTTTCAAAAATGAATGCAGCTGTTTTAGGCAATCCGGAATTTGATCCTTTCTATGGTGCTCCACAGCTCCTTATAGTTCTTGCTCAGAAAGATTTTCCAACAGCAGTCTATGACGGTTCACTTGTAATGGGAAACATGATGGCAGAAGCCTCTTCCCTGGGCATCGGCAACTGCTGGATTCACCGTGCAAAAGAAGAATTCGAATCAGACGAAGGTAAGAAAATTCTTAAAGATCTTGGAATTGAAGGTGAATGGGAAGGAATCGCCCACCTGATTTTAGGCTACCCTGCTTCCGCAGAACTCCCTAAAGCAGCCCCAAGAAAAGAGAATTTTGTATATACGGCTTAACAAAAACTATGCCACTTCCCGAGCATTCATGTTTATACTACGAACAACAGCGAAAATCCTGTTCTGAGCTTCAGTTCCAAAAACAGTAAAAAGTTTTGGACGGTCAAATGGTGCTCGGCCTTTCATTAAGGCATCCACATTAATTTCACCCTGTTCCACGATAATGTTTATAAGACGCTGAACAAACTCAATCTGCATGCTATTCATGTTTGCATCATTGATAAATTCTACAAAGTAGTCGTTGATAGAGTTCTTATCCATTTTTGTTGCCCAGCGAATGAAAACTCCTAGAGATTTTCCCTCAGAGAGCTGATCGAACATCTTTTCGTTTCCGAGTTCTTCCTTGAAGATATGGTTAAGGCTTTCAAAATCATCTTTTGTAAGAGGCTGATTTGTTCGAAGTTTATTAATCGCTTCATCCTTCATATGCTCAGATAAATAAGCATCTACCTTCTTTTTGTATTCTTCAAAGTTATCTGCAGGAGTTGGATTTGCAGTTCCGCCAGGTACATCAACAGTTTTTACTTTATCATCAAAATCTATAAAAAGAGGCTCGTGTCCATTTTCAACAGTAAATTGTGCAAGTTCTCTTATTTCCTTGCGGATTTCTTCATAATCAAGAACATTCAAACTATCGTAATATGAATTTACAGATAAGAGCTGTAATCTCGGAAGATTATCTCGAACAACTTTAATAGATGTCTTCTTTAAAAGCTTCTCAGCAACAGCCTTAATCTTTGAACGGTAAAGATCTATAGGTTGCTCTGACAACTGTAATTCCATTATTCCGTAACAGAAATTATCAAATCCTTTTGCATACTGGTCTAGTTCTCCGTTGAAAACAAGTGGAGCAATGTGCTTTGTAAGATTCATCACATCTTCATCGGTAAGACATTCAAAACTTTTTTCATTTTGGAATTTCAAAACATGTTTTAGTACAAGATGAACTGGCGTAAGCTTTGTGTTTAAAGCAGAAACTTGTGCATGAACTTCGCTTATAAGCTGGTCACGGTAATTCAGGAATTTCTGATCAGCCCATGCCGAATCCTGCAAAAGTTTTATTACAGAACACTTGTGGGCAAAAATTCTTTCGCTTAAAGATTTTCCAGAAGCACCTTCGATACCATTTTTTTCTTCGCGGAAGAATTCAAAATTGCGCAGATAGTCAAAGATATAAAAATATTTCTTACCGAGGTAAGAGCCGGTTTCATCTGTGCATACGAGATTTGGAGCAAGGCGGGTTCCACGGCCAATCATCTGCCAGAACTTAATTTTACTTCTGATTTTTTTATAGAAAACAAGATTTACAACTTCTGGAATATCAACGCCGGTATCAAGCATATCAACACTAACTGCAATCTGGAGCTGTGAATCTGATTTCTTGAATTCCTTGATTGTCGATTTTACTTTTGAATCATCGCAGACAATCCTTTGACACATCTTGCCTTTATACTGCGGCCAGAACTTATCAAAAGTATCGACAATGTGCTGGGCATGATTTTTGTTGTAAGCAAAGATGATTGTCTTTCCAAGTTTATCACCACCGCCAGTTTTAATTCCTTTTGTCATTAAGTCTTCAAGAACCTGACGGGTTGTATCTTCGTTGAATACATATTCGTTAATTGCCTTTGGAGGGATTTCTTCAAAAGGTTCTTCGCTTTCCTCTTCCTGTCGGCGAACTTTCTCTAAATCTTCTTCACTAAGATTGTCTTTGTTAATTCCTTCATCAAGGAATGTTGAAGTCTTTTCAATTGCATGATATGGAACCAGATAGTTTGCTGCAACAGCTGTTTCATATTCATAAACATCAGTTGGAACATCATCCTGGAGTTCAAAGAACTCGAATGTTGATTTATCAACATCGCGGCGAGGAGTAGCTGTAAGTCCTACAAGATATGCATCAAAGTATTCAAAGATTGCCCGGTATTTTTTAAAGATTGAGCGATGTGCTTCATCAATTATAATCAAATCAAAATGAGCCGGTGTAAATGTACGGTTACCATCTTTGTTTTTCTCAGTATCGATAGCATTCAAGATTGTTGGATAGGTACTGAATACGATTCGCGCGCCTTTGTTTTCAGTTTTGTCTTTTGGGTCAAGAAGATTACAGACAGTTACATCAGGACAATTTTCTCGGAATGCATCATAAGCCTGTTCAACTAGCTGAATACGGTCTGCAAGGAAGAGAACATTTGAAACATAATGGGCACGGCTCAAAACATCTACAATGCTAATTGCAGTTCTTGTTTTTCCAGTTCCAGTTGCCATAACAAGCAGGAACTTACGGATTTTCTTTTCTATTTCTGCACAGATGGAACGGATTGCCTTCATCTGATATGGACGGCCGGAAATTTCTGTATTGATTTTGACATGATTTAAATC
>NZ_JAILGZ010000043.1 GCF_024696245.1 Treponema sp. | reverse complement strand
AATCTTTATCTTGAGACAAAGTATCATTTAAAAATTATTTGTGTACGGATATGACAAAATCAGATATAATGTCAAATTATGTTATGCTATGGAGGCATGGATGAAAAATTATTTTGATTTAACAGGACAGGTTGCTATTGTAACTGGTTGTTCAACAGGTCTTGGAGTTCAGATGGCAAAAGCCCTTGCTAATCAGGGTGCTAAAATTGTCGCTATTGCACGCAGAAAGGAAAAGATTGAAGCTGTTGCAAAAGAAATTGCTGATACATATAAAGTTGAAACTCTTGCAGTTCAGTGTGACATTACTGATACTGACAAGGTTAATGCAGCTGTAGATGAAGTAATGGCAAAATTCGGTCGTATTGATATTGTAATCAATAATGCCGGTACAGGTGCTGTTGCTCCGGCTGAAGATATTACAGATGATCAGTTTAACGGCGAAATGAATGTAGACCTTTTTGGTACTTTCAAAGTTGCCAGGGCTGTTGCAAAAAAAGCAATGATTCCTGCAAAGTATGGCCGTGTTATTAACATTGCTTCTATGTATGGTCTTGTAGGAAACAAGATTGCAGGCTCTGCTCCTTATCATGCAGCTAAGGGTGGTGTAGTAAACCTTACCCGTGCCCTTGCAGCAGAATGGGGTAAATACAATATTACAGTAAACTCAATCTGTCCTGGATATTTCTATACACCACTTACAAAAGAAACTCTTGATTCAGATTTCTTCCAGCAGAATGCAAAGACTATGATTCCAATGGAACGCTATGGAAACGAAGGTGAACTTGATTCAGCTGCAGTATTCCTTGCAAGTCCTGCATCTACCTATGTTACTGGTGTAAATCTTCCTGTAGACGGCGGATACACCTGTATGTAATTTCTTTTTTTATAAAAGAAAAGCCTTATAAAACTGTCCGGACTTTATTGAAGTTATCTTCTTTGTCCGGACATTTTTTTTATATTCAAAAAAAATTTGTAATAACAAAAAAGTGCTTTATAATGGAAGAAAGACTTTTTAAGGAGGCTGCATATGAAGCACTGTATTATCGTAAAATTTAATCCTGATATTTCAATGAAAATAGAAAATTCCTTCATCATGCAGATTAAAAAGCTCTTTGATGAATGTCTTGAAATCGAAGGAATTCATTCAGTTAAAGTATTCAGAAACTGCAATAATTTAGACGGTCGCTCTGATATTATGATTCAGATTGATATGGATAAAAGTGCCCTGGAAGCCTATGACAAAAGCGATGCTCATCTTATGTGGAAGGCTGAATATTCAAGATTTATTGCTTCTAAAACCGTAATTGACTACGACGAAGAAAAGCCTGTTAATCCTAAACACTGATCCCCGAACACTGATTCAATTGTATAAAGTCCGTAAAAGTTTTATATTGTCCCTAAGAAATTTTTTAAATTAAGGTATATATATGAAACTTACTTGTGGTATTGTCGGACTTCCTAATGTAGGTAAGTCAACTATTTTCAGTGCTCTTACAAAGGCTCCTGCAGAAGCTGCAAATTATCCTTTCTGTACGATTGATCCTAATACAGGTGTTGTAGATCTTCCTGATGAACGTCTTGATTTTATGGCCAGTGTATTTCAGCCAAAAAAGAAGATTCCTGCTTCCGTAGATTTTGTTGATATTGCCGGACTTATTAAGGGTGCTTCAAAGGGTGAAGGTCTTGGTAACCAGTTCCTTGCAAATATTCGTGAGACAGCTGTTATTGCTCATGTAGTACGCTGCTTTGACAATCCTGACATTCAGCATGTTCGTGATGATGCTAAGACAGATGCTCCTATTGATCCAGAAAGTGATATTCTTACCATTGACTTTGAACTTGCTCAGGCTGACCTTGATACAATTACTAAGCGTGCAGAAAAAATTACTAAACAGATTCGTGCTCTTGGTAAGGATGAAGAAAAACGCCTTGCTCCATATTTTAGTGCAGTAGAAAAAATTAAGCCTCTTCTTACAGAAGGTAAGTGTGCCCGTATGGCTGACCTTACTGATGAAGAAAAAGCTGCTGTTTATGACCTTCATCTTCTTACAATCAAGCCTCAGGTTTTTGTATGTAATATTGATGAAGACACAATTTCTGAAGGAACAAATAAATACGTAGAAACAGTAAAGAAAATTGCTGATGAAACTAAATCAGAAGTAATTGTAATCTGCGGAAAATTTGAATCGGATCTTTCTGACATTACAGACGAAAATGACCATAAGGAATTTATGGATGCTGTAGGCCTTAAGGAAAGCGGACTTTCTGTTCTTGCCCGCCACGTATATCACCTTATGGGCTTAAGAACTTTCTTTACCGGTGGACCTGATGAATGCCGTGCCTGGACAATTCATGCAGGAGATAAAGCTCCTCAGGCTGCAGGTGTTATTCACACTGATTTTGAAAAGGGCTTTATTAAGGCAGAAGCTTATACTGTAGATGACCTTCGCCAGTACGGAAGTGAAGCAGAAATTAAGGCTGCAGGAAAATACCGTCAGGAAGGCAAGGATTACGTTGTACAGGATGGAGACGTACTCTTCTTTAAGTTTAACGTAACAAAATAATTTAACAGTACAAAAAAAAATAATCCTGTAAGATAAAAAGGCTGCAATTAATTTTGCAGCCTTTTTGTTTTAAAAAACAAAAAAAAAAATTTTTTAAAAAAAGTATTGACTAAAAATTAGAGTTAGCTTATAGTAACCACAGTTAGTTAAAACTAACTACTAACCTCGAAATTAAGCGGGTGTATGTTCGTATTCTCCTTACACAGCCACAAAAAGAAACTCACATACACCTGCTTTTTTTTTATGGAAAGAACAAAATGAGTTTTGATAAAGTTGTCCTTAAGTTTGCTTCTCCAGCTTTGTGCGGCATAAAACCTTCCTGCCTTTTTTCCATGACAGAAGATACTTTCTTTCAGGTATTTCCAAGAATCAGAAAATGGAATCAGTCTCTCTCTGCTTTTGGCAGAAAACTTGTTGTGTTAAAGACTTTGTGTACCTATCTGATTTTTGTTTATGACCAGAATCTTCTGGAAAAAACAGTATGTGAATTTAATGCCATCTCTTATCTTAAGGAAAAAAATTATCCTGTCAACAAAGGTTCAGAAAAAATCCTCCATGAACTTTTCAGAAGGCTTTGTGAAAATAAAAGTTCTGGTTTTCCTCATGAAGTAGGTCTTTTTTTAGGTTATCCCCTGGAGGATGTAAAGTGTTTTGAACGATTTGGGGGCAGGGGCAGTAAGTATACAGGCAGCTGGGCAGTTTATGGTGATGTAGAAAGTGCCTGCCGCAAAATGAAGGAGTACAGAAAGTGTTCAGATGAATGCTGTGCTCTTTATGACAAGGGTCTTAACGTGGTGGATATCAGCACGAATTATAAAGCAAACATAATGAAGGAGGTTTGTTAAAATGAAAAAAGCAGTTATTTATGCAAGTACAACAGGAAACACAGAAGCTATGGCAAATGCCGTTGCAGAAGGTGTAAAGGAAAGTGGTGCAGATCTTGTTTTTGCTCAGGCTTCTGAAGCAGATGCAGCTGTAGTTGCTGCCTGTGATGTAATTATTCTTGGTAGCCCTGCTATGGGTGATGAAGTTCTTGAAGATTCAATGGAAGACTTCTATACAGGTCTTGAGGGTTCCCTTGCATCAAAAAAAGTTGCAATTTTTGGAAGCTATGACTGGGGTGACGGACAGTGGCTCAGGGACTGGGCTGACCGTATTACTTCTGCTGGTGCAACAGTTCTTAATGGCGAAGGCCTTAAAGTACAGCTTACTCCTGATGAAGCAGCTCTTGCTGAATGTAAGGAACTTGGAAAGATAAGCTGAGAAAAAAATATCTTATAAAAAAAATGAAGCCGGTCACTGATTATTCATAAGACCGGCCTCATGACAGTACCTTGTCAGGGTACAAAAGCTCTCCTCTTCCTCAAAAAAACTTTTGTAAATCAGTAAGAAATCTTACTATTGAAATCATTAATAAATCACTTAAGGGTATAAATACTGTCCCCGTCATTGTAAATGGAATTGTTTATTTCTATTACTGTGCTGTATGAGCATTCTTCAAGTCCTGACCCCTGGTCCATATTTTCAAAATAAATATTTATTTTTGAATCAGATTCTATATTACCACAATATGTACCGGACGCAACTATTTTTTTATCACAGTTACATTTCCAGCTACCGTCCTGATTAAATATGTAGCTTGTTGTTCCGTCTGTAAGAACAGCAGCACTTTCATCTGAGCTCTGGCCTGTGCAGGAAAGGGCAGTAAAGCTTAAGGCTGCTGCTATAAGGGCAGCTGTATACTTAAAAAATCTTTTCATTTTATTCCTCCTTAAAATCAGCGTTTAGAAATTTGTCTGGTAAACTGCTTCTGCAAGGTCTTCTGTTGCAAAATCCATAATAACTGTTCCGTATCTTCCTGAAGCATCTGCAAAGTAGGAAGAAAGGTTGCTGTTAATTGTATTTGATACATATCTGATGTTTGGAATACCTAAAAAGGATTTGTAGCCGCTGGTGTAGTTAAGGTAAAGAGTAGAGCTTGAGCCGCTTAAAGCTTCATTAAAAAGGGAAGTAATTGTTGACCACTTATTTGAATTGCTTCCTACTTTATAGCTGTCCTGAATCCTTAATGTGCAGTTTGAATAGCTGATGGTAGAAGTTGTATTGTCTCCCCAGCCGGAAGAAGCGTTAAGTCCTAAAGGCCATGTGCTGGCACTGAATCTTCTTAAAAGAACAATTTTACCCCTTACGTCTCCCAGTGAAGGAATGTATGAATGGGTCCAGAAAAGGTCTGAATAGGAATCCATGTATTCGAGAAAAACTGTTTCAAAACTTTTTGAATTACCATAGGCATCGTATTCTTCTTTTACTGACATGATAATTGTTTCTGTAGGATTTTCAGAAAGGAAGGTCTGACAGGCAGTAAGTACATCATCAAAGTTTAAATGCTGGTAAACTGAACCATGATGAATTACAAAGGCATCTTCATAGTTGCGGCATCTGATATCAAGATAACGTACTCCCGCTTCAAGCTGGTCAGTAATGCTTAAAGACTGACATTTAGCTGTTCCATAAACACTTTCGTAAGTAGCTCCTGAATCATGGGTGCCTGGAATAGAAATGGCAGATACCTGAGCAGAGTCGCTGATCTGGGACATCCAGTTAGCAGAAGTGTAGCTCTCGGCTGCAAGGGTGATTACTGCTGTAGAAAGCAGTGCCAGTGAACAGGACAGAAATTTTCTTAATGCCATGTTGTCCTCCTTAAGAACTTTTTAAAATTGAATTTCTGAAAACGATTTCAGAAATCCTATGATAAAAATCTTAAGCCCTGAAAATTCAGCAGTCAAGAAAAAAATTTTTTTAAGCCTGCTTACACTTTATTTTAAGATAAGAGGGATTTTTCTTTTATTGACCCCGGTATTTTTATATGAAATACTTTATTCAAATGAAAATTAAAACAGCCAGTGAATATCTTACAGAAATCTACGGAACAAAAGTTTACAAACTTTCCCTTTCATCAGGATGCAGTTGTCCCAATCGTGATGGGAAAATTTCTTACGGCGGCTGTACTTTCTGTTCAGAAGGGGGAAGCGGTGACTTTGCTGTAAGTGATATAGAAGAGGCAAAGAAAAAAGTAATTGCAAAGTTTCCTAAAAGTATTCCGGAAGAGCAGAGAAAATTTATTGCCTATTATCAATCCTATACCAATACCTATGGTGATACAGACAGACTTTACAGCCTTTATTCTAAGGTTTTAAGTAGACCGGATATTGTAATTCTTTCTCTTGGAACCCGGCCTGACTGTATTAATGAAGATGTTATGGATATGTTAAAAAAACTTTCATCCATAAAACCGGTATGGGTAGAGCTTGGCCTTCAGACAATTCACGAAGAAAGTGCCCGTCATATAAACAGGGGTTACAGTCTTGATGTTTTTGAAAAGGCTTACAGAACTTTAAGGGCTGCAGGAATTACCGTTATTGTACATGTAATTTTAGGTCTTCCCGGAGAAAGTGAAGAAATGATGCTGGATACTGTAAGATATCTTGCCAGCCTTAATCCGCCTCTTGAAGGAATTAAAATACAGCTGCTTCATGTATTAAAAAATACTCCCCTTGAAAAAGAATACAGGGAACATCCTTTTAAAATTTTTTCTATGGAGGAATATGCAGGTCTGGTTGTAAAATGCCTTAAGATTCTTCCTCCTCAGACTGTAATTCACCGTATGACAGGAGACGGCCCTAAGAAAATTCTTGTAGCACCGGAGTGGAGTGGGGATAAAAAGAAAGTAATTAATTATATGAATAAAATCATTGATAAATCCTGACTTTTAGTTATATCATTTAAGTATGATTCAATATTTAATATCACATTTATACTGGTTCTGGCTTGCCATCGTAGTTATCTCTACTGTTATTGAAGCCCTGACTTTTGCATTGACCACTATATGGGCAGCTCTTGCAGCTCTGCTTATGGTATTTATTTCATTTACCCCAATACCCTTTGTCTGGCAGCTGATAATTTTTTTAATTATTACTATTGCCCTGATTTTGTTTACCAGACCTTTTGCAATTAAAAAACTTAAAGTGGGAAAGGAAGTGACAAACGTAGCCGCAATTGTTGGACAGGAAGTTATTGTTGTTGATGAAATTTCAAAATTTAAAAAAGGAAGCGTAAAATCTTCCGGTGGAATTTTGTGGACAGCAGCTCTTGAAAATCCCGATGATCAATTGATTGCTTCCAGCCAGATCTGTACTGTAATTTCTGTTGAAGGAAATACAGTAAAGGTAGCCATAAAAAAATAAAAAAAAATTGTAAATCATTAATAAGGAAACATTATGAAAAAAGTTAAATCTTTAATCTGTGGATTTTTGTTGTTGGCAGCATCCTTTTCTTTTGCAGCAACAAATGATTATTATAAAGAGGATGGAAGCATTCTCGAAGGAATGTATGTTAATTCAAAAGAAGGATTAAAAATCAGATCTGCACCAGACTTAAAGTCGGAGCGTATAAGCGGATTGATACATGGCTCTTATGTTCTTCTTCGTGAAATCGGTAAAGAGACTGTCATAGACGGGATTACTGCACCCTGGGTTAAAATTGCCCTTCCTCAGGCTGAATGGAAGGACTATGAAGTAGAAGAGTGCGGCTGGGTTTTTGGCGGCTATCTTCAAAAAACCAATCCCCTTTCCTATAAGGAATTATTAGAGCTTTCCAAAACTGTAAAATATATAGACTTACCATTTTTTCCTGATGAAGAAGGAATGAATTATAAGGAAAATTATAGTGATACATGGCAGAAAGAAGATAAAGACAGTCTTTACTATAACTCCTGTCTTGAAAATTTCTGTAATTATGAAAACCCAAGACTTGAAGGCTACGTTATAGCAGACTGTCTTGGTTTTTGTCCTGCTGTAGCAGCTTCTATCTGCGGTTGTGTTTTCTATTTAAAAGCTGGAACTTTTGTAGAACTTGAATATGTAGTTGGTTATGGTATTGCAGGTAAAGAGACAGAATCTGGTGGACTTCTTTATCCTGTTTATGAAGGAACTTATCTGGATGATGACGGCTGCAGGTGTTTATGCTACATTCGTGGAATTGATTTTGTTTCTAAAGACGATATCTCTACAGTTCATGATGAAAAGGGAAATGAACTTCATCTTTATGTACAAAGAGCCTTAAAGGATATTAATTACAATACCTATGGTCTTTCAATGGATGCTGTAAGCAGAGACCTTAATTTAAATGAAACTTATGAATCCGCAAATATTGCTCAGTCTGATGGATACAGGGTTAATCAAATACGTTATGTGGATGCAGAAGGTAATTCTAAAAAGGTAAAAATTGATTCTTCTGAAATTAATTTTACTCTTGCTTATCCCCTTAATTTTAAGAAACCCCTTCCTTTTATTATAGAAAAGAAAATCAGTGAAGGCTATAAAATAAAAATCTACAGTTTAAAAGTGGATGAATCTGTTATAAAGACTTTCCCTGTATGTGAGTATGAATACAGTTTTTATGATGAAAGGTCCGGAATTAGGGATTATTATTATTTTACTCCTAAAGGAATTGTAGTCTGTCATGTGACGGGTAAAGATGGTGAGACTGTTGAAGTTGGCAGCTATTATTTTTACGGCCAGAAAAAATCTGCACCTTATCTTTTTGAAGAAGGTCAGTATTATTCTGGTGCTCCTGAGGGAAATAAAAAAGTCAAAAAGGTCGGACAGTTCTGCAATCCTATATGCCTGCTTCCGATGCATCAGTCTCCGGATTCAGGATCTTTGACATTATGTCTGCTGAATCCCGGAACGTTATTAAAAATAGAAGAAGTTGGAGAGAAAACTGTAATTGACGGTCTTGTTTCCTGCTGGGTAAAAGTTTCTCCTGTTAATGATGACTATTCATCTGAAGGGGATCTTATTCAAAATGTTTTCCCTGCTGAATCAACTTCTGCCTGGGTTTTTGGTGCATGGCTTGAGTAGCAAATAATTAAATATAATAAGATTAATTTTTTAATCCGGAGGTTTATCTATGTCTTATGTTGTAATGGCTCTTCTTTTTATTTTACTGATTTTGATTTTATCAAATGTGAGGGTAATTCCTCAGTCACATGCAGTAATTATTGAACGTCTTGGTGGTTACAATTCAACCTGGGGAGTTGGTATTCACGTTAAGGTCCCATTTATTGACCGTATGTCACCTATGATTTCCCTTAAGGAAAAGGTTCTGGATTTTCCACCTCAGCCTGTAATTACAAAAGACAATGTTACCATGATGATTGATACCGTTGTTTATTTTCAGATTACAGATCCTAAACTTTACATGTACGGTGTTGAAAAACCAATTAATGCCCTGGAAAATTTAAGTGCAACAACATTGCGTAATATTATTGGTGAACTGGAACTTGACCAGACTCTTACCAGCCGCGATGTAATTAATACAAAGATGCGCAGTATTCTTGATGAAGCTACTGACCCATGGGGAATTAAAGTAAACCGTGTAGAAGTAAAGAATATTATTCCGCCTGAAGCAATTAAGGAAGCTATGGAAAAACAGATGCGTGCTGAACGTGAACGCCGTGAACAGATTCTTATTGCAGAAGGTCACAAGCAGAGTGCCATTCTTGAAGCAGAAGGTAAAAAGCAGGCAATGATTCTTGAAGCAGAAGCAGAAAAGGAAGCTGCAATTAACCGTGCTAAAGGTGAAGCTCAGTCCATTCTTGAAGTTCAGACAGCTACAGCAAAAGGTCTTCAGCTTATAAAAGAGGCTGGGGCAGATGATAAGGTTATTAAACTCAGAAGCCTTGAAGCTCTTGAAAAGGTCGCAGATGGAAAGGCTACAAAGATTATTGTTCCTTCAGACATTCAGAATCTTGCAGGTCTTGTAACTTCAGTTGCAGAAATCGGCCGTTCTAAGTAAAACAAGGGGCTCTTAAAGGCCTCATGTTGTTGAATTTATTGTATAAATTCATTAAAGTTATGAATATTACATTCTTGTAAAAAAGGAGTTACTATTATGGCAGTAAGAGTTGCTATTAATGGATTTGGCCGTATTGGTCGTTTGGCTTTCCGTCAGATGTTCGAAGCTGATGGTTATGAAGTTGTTGCTATCAACGATTTGACAAGCCCAAAAATGCTTGCTCACCTCTTGAAGTACGATACAGCACAGGGTGGTTTCATGGGCCGCATCGGTGAAGGAAAACACACTGTATCAGCTACTGATGATTCAATCATCGTAGACGGAAAAGAAATCAAAATTTCTGCAGAAAAAGATGCAGCTAACTGTCCTTGGGCAGCTAACAAAGTAGACGTTGTTCTTGAATGTACAGGTTTCTATACAGCAAAAGACAAGGCTGCTGCTCACATCACAGCAGGTGCTAAGAAAGTTGTAATTTCAGCTCCAGCTGGAAACGACCTTCCTACAATCGTTTACAATGTAAACCACAAGACTCTTACAAAGAATGACAACATCATCTCTGCAGCTTCTTGTACAACTAACTGTCTTGCTCCAATGGCTAAGGCTCTTAATGACTACGCTCCAATCGCTTCTGGTATCATGTCTACAATCCATGCTTACACTGGCGATCAGATGATCCTTGACGGACCACAGCGCAAGGGTGACCTCCGCCGTTCACGTGCTGGTGCACAGAACATCGTTCCTAACTCAACAGGTGCTGCAAAGGCTATCGGTCTTGTAATTCCTGAATTGAACGGAAAACTCATTGGTTCAGCTCAGCGTGTTCCAACACCTACTGGATCAACAACTATCCTTACAGCAGTTGTAAAGGGTAAAAATGTAACTAAGGAAGGAATCAATGCTGCAATGAAAGCTGCTGCAACTGAATCTTTCGGTTACAACGAAGATGAAATCGTTTCTTCTGACGTTATCGGAATGCGCTTCGGTTCACTTTTCGATGCAACTCAGACAATGGTATCTAAGATCGACGATGATACATATCAGGTACAGGTTGTTTCTTGGTACGATAACGAAAACTCTTACACATCTCAGATGGTAAGGACTATTAAATACTTCGCTGAAAACTGCTAAGTATTAGATTAGTTTAAAAAAGGGCGCTTTACATAAGTAAGGCGCCTTTTTTTTATTTTAAGAGAAGTATTTAATGGTCCTTTCTTATTATGGGCTCGTGAGCCTGTGAAAATATGTAGCGAAGCGAAATATTTTCATAATAAACCACCCGCTATGCGGGTGAGAGACAAAAGCTTATAGCAAAAAAAAAAGCTTTCCTCGAAGGTGTACAATAAGATTGTTCAAGTC
>NZ_JAILGZ010000013.1 GCF_024696245.1 Treponema sp. | reverse complement strand
TTTCTCCAGATGAATACTACCAATATTTCATTACTGGTATCTATCCTCTAAAGAAAGAAAATCCAACTGATATTTGAAAATTTTCTTCGGATTTTTTAATCCCTTCTTCTTATGTGTCCTTGACAAGGGGTACAATTCACGTGAAGCAAAAATTCAAACTGCAAAAAACATGCTTAAAATGAAACTTGGTTCCATAGAACAAATCGCTCAGGTTAGTGGGCTTTCTATTAAGGAAGTTGAAGAGCTGGCTGGAAAATAATTTTAACTAATAACAAAATTTAAGCACGGGTTTATAAGCCCGTGTTTTTTTTGCATCAGGCTATGGAATACCGCCGCAGGCGTCCACCGCAACGAAGTGAGGAGGATGAGCGGATAGCGAAGTATGGAACAGCCGACGGCTGTAAGCCGGGATGCCCTGGTGATTATCTTTTAGCCCAGCATTACGTCCAGGGTCATCATGAGGGTAAAGCCGAATGCAAATAAAATTGTGCCGATGTTGGAGTGATGGCCCTGAGACATTTCCGGGATGAGTTCTTCCACTACTACATACATCATGGCTCCTGCTGCAAAGGCGAGGAAGTATGGGAGACTTGGGATTACGAGAGTTGCCAGGAGAATGGTGAGTACGGTTCCTATTGGTTCTACTATGCCGGAGAGGGTTCCGTATACGAAGGCTTTTTTGCGGCTCATTCCTTCTGAAGTAAGGGGCATGGAAATGATTGCGCCTTCCGGAAAATTCTGTATAGCAATTCCCAAGGCCAGGCTGAATGCTCCCATTGCTGTAATTGCGGTGTTTCCTGAGAGGTAGCCGGCATAAACTACACCTACTGCCATTCCTTCCGGCAGGTTATGAATTGTTACTGCCAGTATAAGCATGGTTGTTTTTTTAAGATGGCTTTTTGGTCCTTCAGCTTCTTCGCTTCCTAAGTGAAGGTGTGGAATAATCATGTCTATAAAAAGGAGAAAAATAATTCCTGCCCAGAATCCCACAACTGCCGGTACAAACTGAAGTTTGCCGTAAGAGAGTGACTGTTCCAGTGCGGGAATTATAAGGCTCCATATTGAGGCGGCAATCATGACTCCGCTGGCAAATCCCTGAAGGCCTTTTGTTAATTTTTCATTCATCTTTCCCCGCATAAAAAATACGCAGGCTGCACCCAGAGTTGTTCCCATAAATGGAATCATAAGCTGTAAAATCAGTTTTATTTTTTCTACCATAAAAATAGTTTAGCATGACCAGACCCTGGCTTTCTATAAAACATGGGGGTTTTTAATTCTCAAATATTCCGGAGCTTAGTTAATATGATTTTATTATTGTAAACCTAAAATATATATAACTAGTTTACAATAATTTTATTTTAGGTTACATTGCCTTTATGAGTATTTTTAATGTGGCTGAAGAGATTATCGGAGGCAGGCGTTTGGGCCGTAAAGATAATCTTGATTTTTTAAAGTCCTGGGACCTGAATGAACTTTGTCAGGCTGCTGATAAAATTCGTCAGCATTTTAAGGGTGAAAAAATAGATTTGTGTTCCATCATCAGTGGAAGAAGCGGGCGCTGCGGAGAGAACTGTAAGTTTTGTGCCCAGAGTGCCTGGAATCATACTAACTGTAAGGAATATGATTTTCTTGATGAAGAAGAAATTTTAAATAAAGCCCGTTCTGATGCCGGGGAAGGCGTTCATCGTTTTTCCATTGTTACTGCAGGTAAGGCTCTTACTGGTGAAGAATTTTCCAAAGCCCTTCATGCTTTTAAAAGAATAAAGGAAGAAGTAAAAATCGATCTTTGCGCTTCCCTGGGTTTTTTAAGCAGGGAACAATTCCTTCAATTAAAGGAAGCGGGAGTAAGCAGGTATCATCACAATATAGAGACTTCAAGAAGATTTTTTCCACAGATTTGTACAAGTCATTCTTATCAAATGAAAATCGATACCCTTCACCTTCTAAAAAGTTGCGGCCTTAAAATTTGTTCCGGGGGAATTATTGGTATGGGAGAAAATTTTGATGACCGTATAGATATGGCACTTTCTCTTTCTGAAATTCCTGTGGACTCAATTCCGATTAATGTGCTTACACCTGTTGCCGGCACTCCCTTAGAAAATCAGCCGCCTTTATCTCAGAAAGATATTCTTAGGACTGTGGCAATTTTCCGTTTTATAAATCCACAGGCTCATATTCGTCTTGCAGCCGGAAGAAAATATCTTTCTGATAACGGCAGGGACGCTTTTTTATCTGGTGCAGATTCCACTATTACAGGAAACTTTTTAACTACTACAGGTAGCAATATAGAAAGTGATAAAAAAATGTTTAACAAGATAAAAAGGAGTTTTTAAAATGAAAAAGAATGCTGCGTTTACGTCTGCTGTGGTTGCACTTTTTGCTGCAATAATCTGTATCGGCTGTGTGCTTAAGATTCCACTGGGAGTTGTTCCTATTGTTCTTCAGAATGCCCTTTGTATTCTTACAGGTGTAATTCTTGGAGGTTTTATTGCCGGAGCCCCTACTGCCCTCTTTATTATTGCAGGTTTAATCGGTCTTCCTGTTTATGCAGGTGGAACAAGTGGTCTTGCTGTTCTTCTTGGGCCTACAGGTGGTTTTTATCCTGGTTATCTTTTGGGAGCAATTGTGGCCGGTTTAATTGCAGGTCGTCCTGATATTCAGCAGAAAAAAATATCAGCTGTAACTGTGCTTCGTGTAAGTCTTGCAATGATTGCAGGTATGATAATTCTTTACATTCCGGGAACAATAAGATTTGCTCAGTGGGCTCTTTCTAATTCAAAAGTACCGGCTGATAAATCTGCTTTTGGTTTTACAATGACAGCCTGCGTTCTTCCATTTATTCCGGGAGATATTATTAAAACTGTAATTGCAATTCCTGTAGCTCTTGCAGTTCGTCCGGTTCTTGCTCAGTATCGTCATTAATATTATTTTATAAAGCGATGAAAGCTGTAAGTGTAAAAAACATTAGCAAAACTTTTGAGACTATAAATGGTCCCCGTCAGATTTTAAAAAATGTTTCTTTTGAACTTGACGAGGGCCAGTGCCTTGTTATTGGCGGAGAAAATGGTTCCGGTAAAAGTCTGATGATGTCTATCATTGCTGGTCTTGAAGAAGCAGATTCAGGCAGTGTAAAAGTTTTTGAAGAAGATATTAATTCAAAGGATGCAGGTAAAAAAGTTGGTCTTGTTTTTCAGGAAGCAGAGACTCAGATTCTTGGAGAAACTCCTGAAGAAGATATTGCCTTTGGTCCTAAAAATCTGGGACTTAAAAAAGACCAGATTAAACTTGCTGTAGAAGATGCCCTTAAGAAAACCGGTCTTACAGAAAAAAAAGATTTTACAGCCCGCTTTTTATCTGGTGGAGAAAAACGCCGTCTTGCTGTTGCCTGTATGCTTGCAATGAATCTTCCCATTATCATTATGGATGAGCCTTATGCAAATCTTGATTACCAGGGAGTAAAGCAGGTTAACGCTTTAATTAAGGAGCTTAAGGCTCAGGGAAAAACAGTTATTATTCTTAGTCACGAAATAGAAAAATGTCTTGGCCTTGCAGACAGATTTATTGTTTTGTTCCGCGGCCAGAAAGTATTTGATGACAGTCCGGATTTAATTGCAGATACTGATGTAGAAAAATGGAATATCCGTAACCCATTTAATTCTTACAAAAAAGTTAGTGATTTAATCTGGTAAAATATCAAAAGCCCAAAATCTTAAAATCTAAAAATCTAAAAAGGAGCAAATGTTAAAATGCCTTTTACCTATAAAGCAGGGAATTCTTTTTTGCACAAAATGCCGGCCTGGTGCAAGATTCTCTTTATTCCCCTGCTGAATATTTTTGTTTTTAAAATGCCTTTTTATGTTGCAGCTTCTTTTTTAATTATTCAGTTTATTCTGGCTTTGTGCCTTAAGTTTACAATTAAGGAGCAGCTTAAAGATTTTTCTCCCATTATTATTTACGCTTTTCTTCTATATATAACTGCATTTTTTTCCCGCTGGGCAGCTGGCGGATTTTTGCTGAATAAGGCTCCATACATTGCCCGCCATACCTTTACAAATGCTTCTACAGGAATTTTACTGTTAAAGCTTTTTTCTATTATTCAAAGTGCTTCCCTGGTTTTTAGAACTTCTACTTCCTTACAGATAAGGGAGGGAGTTGGTGCTGTTGAATCAGCTGTCCGTAAAGTCCTGCCCTGCTCTAAAAAAAATAAGTTTACAAATACACTTTCTCTTTTTATCTGTTTTATTCCCATGGTTTTTAAAAACTGGAATCAGTGCCGCAGGGCCTGGTTTGCCAGAAAAGGTCCCAGGGGAATTAAAATGTATGCAGCCCTCTTTCCTGTATTTTTCTCTGTAGGAATTAAACAGGCCTGGAATGCTTCAAGGGCAATCACTATCAGGGAAGGATAAAAGAAATTAATTGGATTTAAGGCCGGCTTAAGATTTTTGCTTGATTTCATTTTAAAA
>NZ_JAILGZ010000009.1 GCF_024696245.1 Treponema sp. | reverse complement strand
TAAGGGTCTTATCCTTGACGGTATTGTTGGTGGTGTTGGTGCAGTTCTTGGATTCGTTCCACAGATGCTCGTACTCTTTATCATGCTTGCATTCCTTGAAGCTTGTGGTTACATGGCTCGTATTGCCTTCATTATGGACCGTATCTTCCGCCGCTTTGGTCTTTCTGGAAAATCATTCATTCCAATGCTGGTTGGTACTGGTTGTGGTATTCCTGGTATTATGGCAAGCCGCACTATCGAAAACGAACGTGACCGCCGTATGACAATCATTACTACTACATTCATTCCTTGTGGTGCTAAGACTCCATTTATCGCAATGGTTGCCGGAGCTATTTTTGGTGGTTCACCATGGATTGCTACATCTGCTTACTTTATCGGTATCGGTGCAATTATCTGTTCTGGTATCATGCTTAAGAAAACAAAGCCATTCCTTGGAGAAGTTGCTCCATTCGTAATGGAACTTCCTGCATATCACCTTCCAACAGTTGGTGCTGTTCTCCGCTCAATGTGGGAACGCGGATGGTCATTCATCAAGAAAGCCGGAACAATCATTCTTGTTTCTACAATCGTAATCTGGTTCCTTTCATTCTTTGGATGGGTTGACGGTAAGTTTATGATGCTTAGCGAAGATCAGATGGATTCAAGTATCCTTGCTAAGATTGGTGGTGCAGTTGCATGGATCTTTGCTCCTCTTGGATGGGGTAACTGGCAGGCTACTGTTGCATCTGTTACAGGTCTTGTTGCAAAGGAAAACATCGTAGGAACAATGGGTGTTCTTTATGGTGGAGAAGAAGCATGGGCAAACCTTGCTAATGCATTCACAAGCGTAACTGGTATGTCATTTCTGGTATTCAACCTTCTTTGTGCTCCATGTTTTGCTGCTATCGGTGCCATTAAGCGTGAAATGAACAACATGAAGTGGACATGGGCTGCTATCGGATATCAGTGTGGATTTGCTTATGCTGTATCTCTTTGTATTACACAGATTGGAAACCTGGTAACTGGTAACGTAAATGTTATTGGTCTTATTGCTTCTATTCTTGTAATCGGCTGCTTCGGATATCTTTTGTTCCGTCCAGCTCCAAAGGCAGTAAAATAAAAATAAAATAACGGAGGCTTTTATTATGACAGGTACAATTATTGTAAGTGCAGTTTTAGTTTGCATTGTTGCTGCAATCATTTATTCCATGATTAAAAAGAAGCGCTCCGGTAAAGGTTCATGCCATTGTGAAGGCGGCTGCGGCTCATGCGGCTGTAACTGCAGTCACGCAAAATAAAGGTGTAAATCTTTAATATTACCCTGTCTTTTTCTGAACTTTTAGGAAGGGACAGGGTATTTTTGTCTATTAAAAGTATGTCATTTATGCAAAAATTTTAAGATATTTTTAAGAAAAAATTAAGAAAGTATCTTTGAAATCTCCAAAAATTCTATTATATTAGCTGTATAAACAATAATTTCTCGTCAGAAGGTCACAAATGAACAAACTTCAGGTACAGATTCACGAGCTTTTTAAAAGTAAATATGAGGCAGCTACAGGTAACAAGATGATTACTCCAAAGCGAAGACTGCCTTCCAGAAACAGGTATGTATTTGAAGATTTGTCAAAAAATCTTTATGAAGAAATGTCTGATAATGTAAAGGCACAGTTTATGAACGGTGGGGGAGAGGATATTTTTGAAAAGATGCATTCCCTCAGAAGTTCCTCTGCAATGACTTACAATGTTTTTGGAAATGACAAAGTTTCCTTTAAGGGAACCTGCGGAATTTCTGAAGGCAGCTATGAAGTTAACTATGAAAACCCTCTGGAAACATATTCCGGTGCAAAGACAAAAAATCATATTGATGTCCTTCTTAAAAATGACAGGGAATTAAATTTTATAGAAATGAAGTTCTTTGAACCTTTCTATCACAAGATTTCTTTTAAAAGAGAAATACCTTCTGCTTTTGAAGACAGAAGCAAATACATTTACACTGATTCAGCCTTTCCTTTTATGGAATCAATCAGGCGCATTAAGAGGGCCGGCCTTGTACGTTATGATGCCTGCCAGATGTTTACCCATGCCCTGGGTATTTACAATTACGTGCTTAAAAATGAGCTTGAACTTAAGGGAAAAAAGATTCAGCTGATAAACTGTATCTGGACCCTGGATAATCCTTTTGAAGAAGAAAAGTACCGCCGTGAGTTTGA
>NZ_JAILGZ010000146.1 GCF_024696245.1 Treponema sp. | reverse complement strand
TGATGAATATGAAATTAGTTGACGATTTAATCGTAACTAAATCCGATTATTACTCATTTAGAGATAATAATTTAATCAAGGATAGTCTTAAGGATCTGCAAAAAATTGAAGAGCTGATTAGGTCTAATTTTACGAGCAATTCTGAAACTGAGACTAAGACAAAAGCTGCGCCAAAGACAAAGGCTAAAGCTAAAGCAAAGGATAAAACTAAAACTGAGACTAGGAGTAAGACTAAAGCTGCGTCAAAGTCTAAGGCTAAAGAAAAGTCTGAAACTAAAGCTATGCCTAAGACTAAGGCTTAAAAATTTCTGCTTGGATATTTAGTAGTGGGGTAGTCATAACACTGAACATGATAAGATTGTTGTATTTGATATAGAAGCAGAGGAGTTTACAGAATGAAATTTTTTTTTATGATACTTATTGCTATAGCCACTGCAATGCCATGCTTTAGTTATAGAGACGAATTAGATGATTCTTATATCAGTTTCCTTAGAGATAATGATGACCATTATTATCAATTTTGCAAAGGAAACATCCATTTAATTATTGATGAAGAAAATCATAAAAAACTTTTCTTTGGCGATAAGAATAAACCTGATTATGAAGTAGAAGTTATTTATAGAGAGTCTCCAACTTTGGAATATAAAATGACTATCATAAATAATATACCAGGAAGTAATTATCGCCCGTTTGACCCACCAACTGATTTGAAAAAGGTTATAACTTATTATAATTTTTCTATTGGTCTTTTAAAACCTGAAAAAGAACACATGGCATATACTTACAGCCTGTTCAAAAAAGCTTTAGAACAGGACAAAATAAAAGAATGGTTCTATGATTTTAGCTTCAGACAATTTGATGCTTCAGCAGATTATAAAATAACTTCAATTAAAATATCAGAAGACAAAGTAAAAACAATATATTGCACATATGTAGCAGAGAAAACAAACAAACTAAAATATAAGTATGTAACAGACTAGACATATTTATATAAAAACTATTTTTCCTTAATTAAATTATACATCTCCAAAACCCACTCTCTCCATTTCTCAACAAAATCTGCGGGTTCAAGCGGTTCGATGTCAGCTCCCTGGGAAAGAATCCAGTGAAGCATTTTTCTCCTTGTGTTTTTTTCTATACTGATTTTAAGGATTGGATAAACAAACAGGAAGATATAAAAAATGCTTTGCGCCTTGCTATAAAATCTTGTGATGAATTCGCGCAAGAATACACAGCTATTCCATAATGGAGAAATATATGCCTGCCCAAAAAGATTTTGAATGCATAGAAATAAAATCCCCAGACGATAACTACAATAATTTTGTGATAGTCCGATATGACTGGCCATGTAATATCTAGAAAATTACCGAGTCAGTATCACAATTCAAAAAAGAAAACAGCGTATGTATTATTGGTGCACCAAGTAAAGAATATATTAACTGGTGGGAAGATGATAACGAAAATGACAAATATTTTGCCTTTACAGACTTGTTTGATTTTCGCTGCAGGCACCTGTGTTTATTTTACCACAGTGCCTACTTTTTTTTCATTTACTCACTTATACTTTTAAACATTGCGGTGACCTCTTTTTTCCACTTATCTACAAATGACTTTGGAGCAAGCGGTTTTGCACTGGAGCCAAGGCTTAGAACAAGTTCCATGACTTTAGCAAACTGGCAGGAAGAGAATCTGATTATTACATCTTCATCATCAACATCTTCAAAAGTCTGGTCATCTGCCCATTTATGGTCTTTTATCCAGTAACTTGCATAGCCTGTAACTTCAATTTTATATTTCACAACTTTATCACTTGAAAATGCACCAAGTCTGCCCCCTTTGCAGCGTTTTGTAAAATCGAAGTCTTCTGGAAGTTCAAACTCTTCGTTTGTTATTGTAATTCCTTCAAGCTTATTCAGGTCATATAGCAAATCGCGATTCTTTTTTTCATCACGGGCAAAAAGATAAACGGTTCCATTATCCAGAAGAACCTGGTAGGGCCAGAGAGTTCTTTGAATTTCAGAATCCTTATAGGGAGCTGTGTACCGGGTCTTTATTTTTTTATTCTGTTCCATTGCCTTAAGAATCTTTTCCCAGTTATTTAAATTGATATTAAATTCCATCTGAGGCGGAACCGCAATTCTGGCAGAAGAAATAAGACCGTTTGATTTGGCAATTTTTGGTTCAAGAAAATAGAAGAGTTTTTCAATATTGTCAAAGAGGGGTGTTCCTTTATACTGTTGAAGTAAGCCCTTGATACCGGCAATCAGGACAATCTGATTTTTTGCATCTTTATCAAAGAGCTCGTCCCATTCATCAAAACCTTCTTTAAGAACATACTGCTGATGTTTAGTTTCAATTAGATTTAGTTCTCTTAAATCCTGAGCGATACGTAAAATAGTAATATTTGCAACTTTAAATAGATTCTGAAAGTATTTTGAATTATATTTGACGTCAGGATGCTCAGGGGCATCTCTAAGGCTCTGAAGCATTTCAATATGACGGTTTGTCATTTTTACTTCAGGTTTACCAACTGAGCGACGGTTTTTATTTACTTCTTCTAACTGCTTTGAAAAATTCATAACTCTATTATAACATAAAATCCTATCATTTAAAGATAGAGTTTTACAATTTTAAGAGATTTAATCCACATTTTGAAAGAAGTTCATTTATTGAATGGACGCCCCATTTTTCGGCAGCAAGATTTATAATTTGACCGCAGGTTCTGGAATCTTCAAGTGCATCATGGGCAAGATACTTGATATCAAAGTCTTTTCCCAGTTCTGTCAGTTTGTGACTTTCGGCTTCAGGCCACGTTTTTCTTGCAACAGGAAGTGAATCAAAATATGTAAGGGAAGGAATTTCCATTCCGAAATAATTACAGCATTCCCGGATTACCGGCATATCAAAAGTTTGCCCGTTATGGGCTACAAGAGAAATGCCTGGTGTTTTTCTGATAAAGGGCATAACCATTGTATCCCAGATTTCCGGGAAGTAAGGCTTATCCCGGACCTGGCTATAAGAAATGTGATGAATGTACCTGGTCCATTCAGGAATAAAATACATTTTTGCAGGGTGAATTAACGAATAACAGGAATCTGTTTCCTTCCCATTAATAAAGCGTACCAGTCCAATTGAGCAGGCAGAGTTTTTGTACTGATTTGCGGTTTCAAAGTCGATTGCAATGTAATCTAATTTATAATTCATAAGCCTAAAATAATGCGAAAAATCTATCATATCGTGATAAGGAAAGAAAATATAGG
>NZ_JAILGZ010000108.1 GCF_024696245.1 Treponema sp. | reverse complement strand
AAGAAAATATTTCTGGAAGTGCATATATTAAATTATTTTAAGTATAACCCACTTTCTCCAACTGTGTACTACCCAATCGGGTAGTTTTAATATTATTTAAAAAAAAAGCGGCTTGACCGGTTTGTCGGCTTTGAAAAACTGTGTCAGGTTTTATTTTTCTTGATGATAATGAGTACCACACTGAACTATATACAATTTATCATCATCTACTTTATAGACTAGACGATTAGCCAAATCGATTCTTCGACTCCAATAACCAGAAAATTCATATTTTAATGGTTCTGGCTGTCCACGACCTTTATCAACACCATTCCGCTCAATGTCTTTCAAAAGTTCATGAACCATTTTTATCATCTTTTTCTGATTCAGTTCAAAAAAATTACAATAATCGTTCCAAGCAACATCTGCCCAAACTTTTATCATTAAAGGGTCTCCTTCAATTCATGAATTTGTCCTTTTCCTGATTCAATTTGCGCAATTCCCTGACGAAGAAATTTAATGTTTTCTTCTGAATAAATATAAGGGTCGTCAGCAGCTTTTAATGCAAAAGGAATTCCATTTTCGCGGATTGTCGCTTTTACAAAAGCTGTTATTGCTGAAGTAACATTTAATCCTATTGAGTTTATGATGCTTTCAAAATGGCTTTTGTCTTCATTTTCAATTTTAGCAGAAATTGTAGTCATATTTACTACCTCCGACTAAAACATACTACAAATTTGCTTTTCTTGTCAAATTTAAAAAAGGCGGGTTTTGCCCGCCTTCGGCAGCAATGGGATTTTCGGGTCAAACCCGAAAATGACACTTTTTGAACTTATTGGTCATCCCCTTCGGAAAAATAGTTGAATTTTTAAATCCGCTCCACTTCGTTGCGCTAGTTGAAAGCCCGGACTGCACACACATAACAGGCGTGACACCGGCAGAATCGGTACATAAGACAAGCACTCTTTAAATCGATTGTCACTTTTTATTTATCATCATAATGATTTTTACACTGAATAATCTTTATAAGTTCATCTTCAATTTTATAAACTAATCTGTTTTTCTCATCTATAGTTCTAGACCAATATCCGGTTAAATTACCTTTCAATGGTTCTGGATGACCGATTCCATCATTTCCGTTTCGCTCAATATCCGCAAGAAGCTGATTTATTTTCTTGAGCGTCTTTTTATCCTGCGTTATCCAATAGGTATAATCTGCCCAGGCATCATCTGAAAAATCCTTGTGCATTCTTATACCTCGACAAGATCATGGATTGAGTGCTGCCCGTTCTCCATCTGCATTTTTGAATGTTCCAACGCTTTTTTGTTTTTTTCAGAATAAAATGAGCTGTCCTGAACAATCTCAAAGGGGATTTTGTGCTGGATTAAAGTCTGCTTAAGAAAAATGCGTATTGCCGTTGTTGTATCCATTCCTATGGATTCGAAAAAAGCATCTGCATCATGTTTTAAGGCTGTATCAACCCTTGTCTGAATTACTGCCGTTCTCATATATGCCTCCATATTTATAATTTAATACAAAAGTAATGAAAAAGCAATAAAATTGCATAATGACAAAAAAAGCAGCTCCCCCTTTTGGGAAGCTGCCCGAAAATCTATTTAATTACAATGCAAGAGATTGCCGCATCAAGTGCGGCAATGACAAACTGTCGAGCACGGCAATGACTCATACTTAAGTATCAGTACTACTCGTGATCGTAATTAACCAAAGTAGTTACGGCAACATCATTGCCAAGTTTCTCGTCATATTTAAGGAAAGGAAGTCCTACAACACCAAAAACATCAGTAACACAGGCCTTACCCTGCTGTACAAGATTAATGGCAGCCTTAAGGGTTCCTCCGGTAGCAACAAGGTCGTCTACAAGAAGAATGTTCTGGCCTTCCTGAATGTCTGCACAGTGAACTTCAATTTCTGCACTGCCATATTCAAGGTCATACTTGCAGTGATAGGTTTTTGCAGGAAGCTTACCCTTTTTACGGATAAGAATAAGTGGAATACCCATACGTTCTGCAAAAGGTGCTGCAAAAATAAAACCACGGCTTTCGATACCTGCAACAGCATCGATTTTTTTATCCTTATAAATCTCTACCATACGGTCAATTGAATACTTAAATGCTTCCGGATGACGAAGAATACCGGTGATGTCATAAAAAAGAACACCATGCTTTGGAAAATCAGGAACACGTCCTATTACTTTATCCAGTACTTCAAAATCTTTTTTTTCCATAAAAATGCTCCATAAAAAAAACGAAATTGCAAAATGCTCCCTAGTATAAAACGTATGCAAAAAGTATTCAATTAAAAAGGGGAATATTTAATTATTCACCTTGAGGCAAAGTTAAAGTAAAAGTACCGGCCTTTACAGCTTTAAGAGTTGAATTCCAGCTGTCGTTTGCAGGACGAAGGACATAATTTCCGTCTGCATCAGCGAGTTTTACATAAAGATCATAGCTGCCTTCTGTTAACGAACTTAAATCAGCTGTTACACTTAAAGACTCCTGACCTGTAAATAAAGCTGCTGAACTTTCTACACACTCTTCTTCTCCTGTAATGGAAGTCTGAAATGGAATAAAGTAAAGGCTTACTTTCTTCTGCCTGTGATAAGGAAGATTTGCAAATCCTGAGTTTTCAAAAGTAAGGGTAATCTCAACTGCATTAAGATTAGTTGTCTGGGTTAAAACTGTATTATTTAAAAGATAGCGGTAACCTAAATGTTTATAAATATACTGGAAAAGTGTATCATCGGAATAAGTCAGGCTGTTAAAACCATAAAAGAAATGTCTGTTCCATCCAATATTAAGGAATGATGCGTGAACATTGGCAAAGTTTTCTACACTTACACTTTGTCCGCTGCCAATACCGTAGTCTCCGATTAACTCTCCTCCATAAGGGGTATGATCATCAAAGGCTGAAAGGAAGTCAATTTCTCCCTGACGGTCACCGCTTTTAAAAGTTCCTGAATCACTGGAGCTTCCAAGATAACCATCGTTATAAAGGCCAAGCTTATATTCATCACTGCCTGCTGCAGGAGTATATGAAGGAATAGACTTTGGATAAGATTCATTATCAGTGTCGAGCTCAAAAGTATAATCAACACCACAATAAGTATTAAGGTAGGCATATATAAATTTTGGCTGACGTACAAGTAAAGGAACATTTACAGATTTAAGGTCTTCAAGATATTCATGCATAACCTGAACAATGTAATAATCAGGCATCACTTTTCCATCAATAGTAACAGAGGCTGCATAATCTGAAGTATGCATTTCTCCCCAAGGACCAATGATTCCGCATTCAATTGCTGTAATTACATCTGTGTACTGGGCATAAACCTGAGAAATCTGCTTTACGTGATTAAGGATGTAAGAAAAATTTTCAGGCTCCGTATTAGCTCCTGCATAATTTGCATCATAGGCAAAACGAACAATGGCTGTTTTATCTGTTCCGCGGAAGGCTGCAAGAATATCCTTTACATCTTTTAATGCAGCGCTGCTAAGGTCTTTAACATCTGCACTGCCGTTAGCTGCCTTTGAATAGTCACTTATATCAAACTTTAAGTGTACAAGATTATAAGTTACGCCCCATAAATCTTCATCTTTTTCCGGATAAGGTCCGTTTACAGGATTAGAAGCTTCTTTTATAGAAGAAATTATATCTGCTTTATTAGTAACACCTGACTGAGTTACAGTAATTGTTATTGCAGAATAAAATCCCATATCAGGATTAAAAATCACTTCATCACAATCTTCTGACTGTCCCCATACAAATGAAAGGACAGGTGAATTGTCTACGGCTGGTGTTTCTGTACCGGTGGTGTCCTGACTTCCGCTGCCGGTATTTTCTGTACCGGTTGCTGTTTCTGTGCCGGTTGTGCCGGTGCCTTCTGTACCGGTTGCTGTTTCTGTACCGGTTGTTGTTTCTGTTCCGGTTGCTGTTTCTGTACCGGTTGTTGTTTCTGTACCGGTTGTTGTTTCTGTACCGGTTGCTGTTTCTGTGCCGGTTGTTGTTTCTGTGCCGGTTGCTGTTTCTGTTCCGGTTCTGCCGGTGTCTTCTGTACCGGTTGCTGTTTCTGTACCGGTTGTTGTTTCTGTACCGGTTGCTGTTTCTGTTCCGGTGGTGTCCTGACTTCCGCTGCCGGTATTTTCAGTTCCGGTTGCTGTTTCTGTGCCGGTTGTTGTTTCTGTACCGGTTGTTGTTTCTGTGTCACTGTCTGATTCAGTCTGACATGAGAAACACATTGCTGCTAAAAGCATAATAAATAAAACTTTTTTCAATTTATGACTCCTTTTTATTTATTAACTGTACAAATAGAACCCATCATAAGACGCTTTTCCCTGGTTTCTTCCAGCATGCGCTTTAAACTTTCAGAATCTTCATTCATTATTGCAGTACGGAATTCTTCCATCTTCTTCTGAAAATTATCAATATGGGCACATAATTTTTCTTTATTGCTGATAAAAAGCTCTGTCCACAAAGGAGCATTTATCATGGCAATACGGGTTAAATCTTCAAAACTTCCACCACCAAAAGCCGTAATCTCCGGATCCCTGGCACTCTGTACAAGGGCACTGGCAATTACATGACAAAGCTGGGAAGTAAAGCCGATTTTATTATCATGAACATCACAGGTAGTTTCTGTAATACGGGTAAAGCCCAGTTCAGTAACAAGAGTTTTCATTAACTGATAGTTTTCTTCTATATTAAAGGTCTGGCGGCAGAAAATATAATTATGGTTTACAAAAAACTGAGCCTTACTTGCGGCATAGCCTTCCTTTTCTCCACCAGCCATTGGATGTCCGATTATAAAATCAACATCAGGCCTCAAAAGTTCAGGGAGGGACTTTTCAAAGATGCCCTTTACTCCGGAAATATCCGTAACTATAGCGTCGCTTTTAAAATCATTTTTATATGTTTTAAGAAATTCAAGAGTAGCATGAGGATAAAGACAGACAAATACAATATCGCTTTCTTTAAGAAGGTCTGCAGTTTTATCAACAGTATAAGCCTTGTCTGCAACCCCTTCATTTAATGCCATGGAAAGACAGGCTGTACTTCTGTTACACACAAGAATTTTTCCACGGGAACCACTCTGGCTTAAAACATTCTGCCTTATGGCTTTTGCAAAAGAACCGCCCATTATTCCCAGTCCGACGATTCCGTATGTAAGGTCCTTTAAGTTTTTCATAATAAAAGCATTTTACTGTATAAAGAAACCCTAGGCAATAAAGAAGCCCGCTTCTGCAACAGCCCTGATGCTGTAACAAAAGCAGGCTTATGTATAAAAAAAATTTATTTTTTATAATCAGATTGTGCGGCCTTCTACAGCTGCATACTTGTTAAGTTTAGAAGCAAGTTCTTCAAACATTGCAGGAGGAAGCTGCTGACTTGCATCGCTCATTGCCTTTTCAGGATTACAGTGAACTTCGATTTCAAGACCATCTGCACCGGCTGCAACTGCACTGCATGCAAGAGTACCAACCATCCATCTGATTCCGCAGGCATGACTTGGATCAAGAACTACAGGAAGATGAGATACCTTATGAAGATAAGGAACAGCACTTACATCAAGACAGTTTCTTGTATAACCGTCATAAGTACGGATACCGCGTTCACAAAGAATAACCTGTTCTGTTCCGTTTGCCATAATGTATTCAGCACTCATAAGAAGTTCCTGAATCGTTCCTGACAGACCGCGCTTTAAAAGAACAGGCTTACCGAATTTTCCGATTTCCTTAAGAAGGTCAAAGTTCTGGAAGTTTCTTGCACCAACCTGAATCAGGTCAACGTTTTCAAAATACTTAAGTTCAGAAGCACTCATAAGTTCTGTACAGATTGGAAGACCTGTTTCTTTTTTTGCAAGTTCAAGAATACGGATACCTTCTGGTCCAAGTCCCTGGAATGAATATGGAGATGTACGTGGCTTATATGCACCACCCCTGAGGATACGGGCACCTGCTTTTTTTACAGCCATTGCTGCATCAAGAAGCTGCTTTTCTGATTCAACGGAACAAGGTCCTGCAATAAGGGGAACAGTCTTACCGTCTCCGATTTTACATGCTGTAGAACCGTTACCACCTACAGTTACAACAGTGTTTTCCGGGTGGAAAGAACGGCTTGCCATTTTATAAGGAGCAGAAACACGTTCTGCACTTTCTACGATTTCGTTAGCAAGAAAGTCTTCCGGATCAAGTTTGGAAGTATCTCCTAAAAGACCAAGTACAGTTTTATCAACACCCTTAGAAATATGTACGTCAAGATTCTTTTCTTTTACATCAGTAATAAAAGCATTGATTTTGTCCTGACTTACACCGCTTTTCAAAATAACTATCATTTTACACCTCCAGTTATTTACATGACATTAGTACAAAAAAAAAGGAACCTTCTTATTAGGAAGGTTCCTGTTATTTCTTGCTTTAGGATTTATACCACAACTTATGCAGCCTTACCTTTTGCAAGGAAACCTTCCTGAACGCCGAGAAAATAATAAAAGCTAAAGTAAAAGTAAGCCAGCATTGAGAGAAAGTTAGACTGTGCCCGACGGGTAGTTGTGTTTTTCATTTCGGAAAAAAGAATACTGTAGACAGAAACGCTTGTCAAGTATGAAAAGCTTTTCATTTATTTTTCCAGCGGCTTCTTAAACCTAAACTGATACTTATTCCAGGCATTGGATAGGAATCCACAGCTTCATAGTCTGTATCAAAAATATTCTCTGCCCTTAAGTAAGGTTCAAAATGTTCAAGACCTTCATAAGAAAGATTAAGGTTAACAAGGGAATAAGGCTCCATATAAGTAATATTCAGATTGGACTTGTAACGCTTACCGATATAGTTCCATTCAATACCTGTCCTGAAATTATAAAAATAAAAAACTGCAGAAGCTGATGCCGTCCAGTCAGGAGTCCACATGATTCTTTTTTTATAAGTCAGGGAATTGCTTTTATCAAGAAGAGATGTATAAAGATATTCCCCGCAGGCCTTTAAATGAAGGTGACCGTCAAATAAAACTTTTTCCGTTCTAAAATCCAGGCCCCAGTAAAAGGCACTGGCAACATTCTGGGGAGTATAAACTCCATCAGTAGAAGCCCACTGAATTTTATTTTTGTAATAGTTAGTAAAAAAACTCAGGGTAAAAGGCAGATATTTTTTAAAATCAACTGCTGCTTCTGCACCCCAGCCCTCTTCTACCTTAAGATCAGGATTTCCGCTGGCATAAGAAGAATCCCAGTAAAGGTCATCCATATTAGGAAACTGAACCATGCGGTAAGCATTAACTGAAAAATCTCCATACTCAAAAGAAAACTTTACCCCTGCCTTAGGAATAAAGGCTGCATTGTCCCCGCAGGTTTTTACGGCAAGAGGCAGTGTAAAAGAAAAATGCCTTCCGATTTTAAAAACAGAAGTTTCTTTAAAAGTAAAGGAAAGCTGAGTATGATTTCCGTCATCTGTAGAATCAAGAAAAACCCCGTCAAAAGTAAGGCCGGCACTCTGGGTATAAAAAGTTTTTATATCAGAAGATGCATAAAGGGCATAACGGAAAGTATTAATAATATGCTGACTGGAAGTTGAAGATTCATCATAATTTCTTTTATTAAAAATCCAGGCTGCATTGTTTTCCATCTTAACTTTATTTTTTATATCAGGATTAAGAAGGGAAAAAGTAAGCATGGCATTAAGATCTTTCTGCACTCCCTTACCAGAAGAATTTTCTGAACCAGGACAGTTTTTTACTCCGTCATAAAAAATCAATCCCGTATTAAAGGAAGAACCATTCATAAAAAAATGAGAAACTTTTGCATCAGCATAAATATCCTTTACTTCCGCATGGTCTCTTGTTACGTACTTAGAAAGATAATTTTTATACTGGTATTTATTTAAGGCATAAGTTCCCTTAAGGTTAAGCTTTAAAAAAGTATTTTCAAAAAGCTGATGGGAAAGCCCTGCACTCTGACTAAAAGTATCTGCAGGATAAGAATCATTCAGATAGGACTTTATTAAAGTATCGCTTGTAAAGTCAGTACCAAGATTCTGTTTTTTTGTAGTTATATAAATTGTACCGGCAACAGAACCTTCGTCACTCACCCCTTCTGTAAAACCGCCCCTGACAACTTCTATTTTTTCTATGTCACCAAGGCTTATAGTAGTAAAATCAAAAGTACCATACTGGGCATTATTTACACAGATTCCGTCAATTACAACACGAACAGTCTCATCAGTAAAACCCCTGATCTGAGGTTTGGCTTCCAGACCGTAGGGTCCGTAACTTAAAAGCTGCATTCCCTCTGACTGCAAAAAAGAAACCAGGCTTTCCGTATGAGAATCTTCTATATCTTTTGCTGTAAATACCTGCCTCTGTTCAACCGCCGGAGAATCAATATAAGAGTAAAGGTGGTCAAGGTAGATGTCACTTTCTTCTTTAAGGGGGGACGCCTCCCCCTCGCTACCAGGTCCTCGCCCTGCTGTGGTCCTGTCCGCTGCCCCCTCTGCGGGGGAATCCCCCGCAACGCCCCCGGCTGTATAAAGGACAGAAGAATCTTCCTGAGAAAATAATGGATTAAAAATAAAAACCGCCGTTAAAAATAAGAGGGCGGTTTTATAAGAATTAATACTCAAGGCTTTTTTTTATTAGTCTGGTAATTTTGTATATTCTGTATTACGCTCAAAATAACCGCCATCAATTGTAAAATCAGAAACAACTGTTTCAAGGTCTACAGCTTCCGATACATAAGTGTCTTTATTACATGCACAACAAATATCAAGAACAGTGTCTGACTCAACAATTACACGTACTGCTGTGTAATAATTCTTTGTATAATATGTTCCGCTGTAATCACCATAAGTATATGTATAAGTCTCAGGTGACTTATAATACAGATAATATGTCGGTTTTTCTGTACCTTCTACTTCTGCTGCACCAACAAAATTTAATGTATAAGATTCCTTTGCTCCTTCATACATATAATTTACAAAAGTATCATTTGTAATATCATAGCTGTCATCAGCTGATGATAACCAGGTGCCCTGTAAAGCAGAAGGAACTTCTGAAATCTCAAATGTAACTGGAGAAGAATCATCATCAGACTTACAGCTGATAAGACCAGAAACCATAAAAATAGAAAGCGCAATAAAGAATGCGCGGCTGAATGCACTAAGTGCCTTTTTCATAATAACCTCGTTTCCCCAGAGTGTTGCGTAGGGATAAAGTAAGATAAGCCTTAAATACAAAAGGCTATAAACAGAAAGCATTCGGACTTAAAAAACTTAAAGTCTTTCTTACCGTTCCGCGTCGAGCCAGTGACTTGCACACTGTTCCCTTCCTGCTTATGGCCGTAATATAACAGAAATCTGTTTTTATGAAAATATGCTTTAATTAAAATACATAGTTTACATATACACCGCTTGACCAGCAGCCCCTGCATACTCCGTCAAAGGCTGTACGTTCTTCAAGGTTAAGGTAAACCGTAAAGCTTGTCTGCTTATCAAGACTAAAATCAAGGGCAGGACGTACGTTAATAATATGACCGCCATCCCAGTCTTTTGTTACGTCACTGTCTTCCCATCTTTTATCATCAGATCCGTTGGCAAAAGAACCCCATACGCTAAAGCCAAAGTCATTGTTAAGCTTTAAAGAAAGCAGGGCACCTGTATACCAGGCAAAAGTGTAATTTTCATTTTCAAAAAAGTTAATTCCAAGTTCAGGACGAAGGGAAATCTGTGTATTAGGAATTACAAATTTAATTGCAGCTCCGGTTCCGTAAGCCTGGTCGTCTTCATCATCAGTATTAAGGGAATCAGCAGCAATGTAACCTTCAAGTACAAAATTCTTCTGACCAAGAGTCATACCTGCATAAAAGTTTCCATGATCATCAAAGGCACCTTCATAAGATGCAGCAATAGTAAGCCATTCAACAGGAGCAATTTCTATTCCCACATTAAGGGCGGATCATCTGTATTAAAACCATTAGGGATTGCAGCACCAAGCTGGAACTTAAAGTCTCCTTCATAAAAATAACGAACTCCCATTGCCCTCTTTGCATACTTGTTTGCATAGTGAACAAAACCTACTACATCAGCAGATCCTGGTGCATCAACTGAATATTTGTAAGTATTGGCAGTTTCTGAAGAAGTAGCTGCCCTTGAACCTGAGCGGTCATCGTAAGTTGTAGAAAAACCGCCCTGACGAACATGAGCCGTACTTTCCCAGAGCCAGCCACCGTAACTTGGAGCAGGACCAACCCTCCAGTTAAGCTTTGTTCCCACACCAAAATCAAAATTATCAGCAGGATGCCATATAAAATTTACATAATAGGAATCCTGAATTACATTGCTTACGTTTACCTGGTCATTGTAACCAAGAAGTGCTGCAGCTGCAGAAACCTTGTTATCTCCGGCATAAGAAGTACCACCTCTTGTTCCATAATGAAGGGTAAGAGGATTTCCGTTGGAAGTTCCAAAAGTAAAATTATCTACATCACCTTCATTATCATAGTTTGCAAGAAAACTCCAGTTAAGCATTCCTTCAATTGTAAAGGAACCTACATCAAACCTGGCCTGAAAAGTATCAGTCAGACCGTAAAACATGGTATCAGCATTAAGAGGAGAACCAAAACCTGTCCATGTAGTATTCTTCATTCCTTTTGAAGTCATAACCTGAGAAAAAGCAGAAGAAGCAAGAACTGCTGCCATTAAGGCAGAAAGAAGAATTTTTTTCATATCCATCTCCATAAAAATGATTTATTTAATAATTTAAACCTTTCCATTGGAAATAGTCAATCTTATAGGTTATACTATGCTATCTTGTATAAAGTTTTTCATAAAAAAATTGTGGAGTTGAAAAATGAAAAAATTAGTTAAAACAAGTCTTCTTATTGCTTCTTCCGCCCTGCTTTTGTCCTGTGCATCAGGAAAGCATCAGGCTGTTATAGAAACAGAAGATGAAGTTTTTGCAATTGCAATCAACAATCCTGTTCCGGAAGGAGACATTGAGCTTCTTGACAGTTTTGAAGACGGCAACTTCTGGCAGAATTCCCTGGAAGACGGATACTCTCAGGAAACTGAATTAAGCACCCAGTGGTATTCAGAAGGAGCTTCCAGTGGTGAATGGAATTTTAAGTCAGTTCCAAAAACAGAAAATGCAGTTTTCTACTGTGACGCTTTAAGTGACAGAAACTGGCAGGGAGCAAAAGCTGTAATTCTTGACATTAACAATACTACTTCAAAAACCATACAGCTTTACCTTAAGATTGATTCAGGCCGCCGCCCTGTGGAATATGCAATGACAAGTCCTGTTGCAATCGGTTCAGGTACCAATACAAACGTATATTTTGACCTTGAACACAACCTTACTGATTTAGAAGGAAATCCCCTGCCTTCAATTCAGGAAGCATCAAATGTAAGAAAGCTTAGCGTTGTCTTTATGGGAAAAACAAAAAGCGGAAGTGTCTATGCCGACAACATCCGCCTTGTAAGATAAAAGAGCTGCTGCCTTAGGATTATTCCTGAGGCAGTTTTTCTTTTAAAAGAGTTACTGAACGTTCATCAGTAGGATAGGCTTCATCAGGAAGAACCTTATAAGGCTTAAAAAGCAGGGAATCGTTTGAAGAATCCCCGTAGCTTACCTTATACATTCCCTTAAAGAGAGGAGATGGAGAAGATGAGCGGAACTGAATGTAATCCTGATCCCTTAAGGTAACTTTTGTATAAAAACCTGTATCACTGATAATATCACCTTCTGCAGTATAAGTTCCTTCCTTAAATACAACTACAGTATCATCAGCCATTTTCCACGAAGGATTGCCTTCAAGAATCTTTATAAAGCTTTCTGTCTTTCTTGAAGATACCATATCATAATTTCTGTCCTGGGAGAATTTTTTGTAAACTCCGTCCCACACGTTGCTTTCAGAAATAAGCATGCGGACATCATCCTGAATGCGGATATTGATTTCATCCACACTGCGGAGGGAAATATCAATACGTCTCTGAAGATTCTGAATCTCCTGGTTTATACATGAAAGATAAATTCCATTACGCCTTAAATCACTTCTGATCCAGCTGTAAACTTCTTCTATATCAGAGCGGACAAAAATAATTTCTTTCTGAAGGTAATCAAAATAAAGATAATAAAGGGAAGAAGAGTCGCTTTTATACCAGAGCCCTTCCAGAAATTTTGCAAAGGTTGCTACAGTTCCATCCTGAATCTTTGCAAGCTCCTTACGGGTAATATTACTGCCGGCAACACGAATGGTTTTTGTCTGAACATATTTCTGCAAATCCCTGTCCCAGTCATAGCAGATCTGAAGCTGGTCCATACTGGAAGCTCTTGAAGTATCAGAGGTATAAACCCAGATAGGATAGCTGGCACCATTGGCATTGGAACGGTCATAATTTTCGTAACGGTCTGCCTGCTGAATAAAAATAGTACCGTCTCCTGCAAGATCAGCAATCTGAGTTACGTTAACTCCCCCGGTACTTCTGTCACTGATAAGAAAGGCCTGAAGGACAGCCTCTGAGTTTTCTGAAAAGCCCTGGTAAACAAGAACATTTTTATGTTCACCTACCAGGTCAATTCCGGTATAGGTAAATGAAGAAGTCTGAACTATTGAAGTAGCAATTACAGCCTTGCGTTCATATTCAGCCTTAGCCTTATTGTATATTCCAACAATAAGCTGAATGTAAGGGCTTGATGCAGATTTTACCGCATTTACCTGATCCTCAAGACCGTCGCCGTTAAAGTCCATGCTTACAACACCAATAAGGGTTTCGTCAGACTTAAGCTGAATCAATGAGACCAGGGCCGTTTCTTCTACAGAAGATGAACTTTCCAGAGCCTTTGAAGATGACTTGTCGTTGGCGTCACTTAAAGCAAAACGACTTGCCCTGTAACCACCATCATCATCCTGAAACTGTCTTGAAACAAAAAAAACGGCAGCTGCCAGAGCTGCCATCATAACAATCAAAAAGGCTGCAATTCTTCTACGCATGATAAAAATAATACAAGAGCCATAAGTATTTTTCAACACCAGGTATAAAAATACCCGGCATTAAAAAATTTAAGCTTCAAGACCTGCCTTTAAGATGGCAAGACCTGCATTAATTTCCTTCATGGTAATGTTAAGAGGAGGAACAAGACGTACAACATCTGAACCTGCAGTAGAGAAAAGAAGACCGTCAGAAAGACATTTCTTTTCTATGGCAACAGGGTCTTTATTCACCTGAATACCGATTACAAGGCCCTTACCCCTTACGTCAATAACACAAGGAAGATTCCAGCTTTTTACAGTATTGCGGATATATTCACCCTTTTTAAGAACATCTTCAAGGAATCCCGGTGCAGTAAGAGTCTTTAATACAACCTTACCTGCTGCACAGGCAAGAGGATTTCCGGCAAATGTAGACTGATGGTCTCCGGCCTTAAATACATTACCCTTTCCCCTGTAAAGACAGGCTCCCATAGGAACGCCACCGGCTATAGCTTTTGCAAGGGTAACAACTTCCGGCTTAATACCTAATGCATCACTGGCAAGAAGGGCACCTGTTCTTCCCATTCCTGTCTGAACTTCGTCACACATAACAATGGCACCGGCCTTGCGGGCAAGTTCTGCAGCTTTCTGTGCCCATTCCTTTTCAATAGGAATAACACCGCCTTCACATTCAACAGGCTCAAAGAAAAGGGCTGCTGTTGTTTCATCAAAAGCATTTTCCAGACCTTCATAGTCGTTTGGTTCAATTGTTTTAAAACCCTGAACATAAGGAGCAAAGTCTTCCGGATGGAATCTTTCCTGTCCTGTAGCTGTAAGGGTGGCAAGGGTTCTTCCGTGGAAAGACTTGTTAAGGGTTACAATTGTCTTTCTTTTTGAACCGCCATTAAGCTGGCCGTATTTGCGGGCAAGTTTAATTGCAGCTTCGTTGGCTTCTGCCCCGGAATTGCCAAAATAAACACCTTCAAAACCTGTAAGGGCAAGAAGCTGGTCTGCAAATTCCAGTCCTACATCGCTGGTAAAATAGTTGCAGACATGAATCTGTTTTTTAGCCTGGGCAGCAAGAGCCTTTACAAGAGGCTTGTAATTGTGACCAAGGCAGTTAACGGCAATGCCTGCAAGAAAGTCGATGTATTTTTTTCCATTAACATCAGTAAGAACAGACCCCTGTCCCTTTACAAAAGTGATGTCAAAGCTACCATAATTATTAAGAACCTTAGGATTTCCCATAATAACCTCCATTAAAAACAAGGGACAAGGATGTCCCGTCCCAAGCTTAGCAATACATATACCGCGAGTTTTACAAAGTAAAACTCGGATTAATGATTTTGCCATGCTCTAAAAGTAGCAAGGGACAAGGACGTCCCGTCCAACTCTTAGAAATTAATAACCTGCGAGTTTTCGCGTAGCGGAAACTCGGCATTAAATCTTTTGCCATGGATGGCAAAAGATTTAATAGATCATTGTACCAATTCCCCTGTCGCTGAACATTTCTATAAGAAGAGAATGAGGTACACGACCGTCAATAATATGAGTTCTAGGTACACCACCCTTACGGGCCAGCATACAGCACTCAATCTTTGGAATCATTCCCCCGGCAATAATACCGTCCTTTTCCAGAGTATCAACATCTTCTATATGAATACGCTGAATCAGGGAAGAAGGATCATTTACATCCCTTAAAACTCCAGGAACATTTGTAAGCTGAATAAACTTTTCTGCCTTAAGGGCAATTGCAATTTTTGCAGCAGCTGTATCAGCGTTAATGTTATAACGGGCATTATCACCGTCTTCTCCCAAAGCTACTGTTGAAACAACAGGAATAAAGTTCTGGGAAAGCATGGATTCAAGAATTTCCGGATGAACTTCTGTAACTTCACCTACAAAACCAAGGTCTGCTCCGTCCTTATTGATTTTCTTTGCCCTTAAAAGACCTGAGTCAACACCGGACAAACCTACAGCCTTTCCACCCTGCTGAAGAAGAATACCAACAATATCCTTGTTCAGTTTTCCGGTAAGAACCATCTGTACGATTTCCATGGTTTCTGCATCTGTATAACGAAGTCCGTTAATAAACTTGCTTTCCTTACCAACACGGTCCAGCATATGATTTATTTCCGGACCACCACCATGTACAAGTACAACGTGAATACCAATTGTGTTAAGAAGAACAATATCTTCCATAACATCATGCTTAAGGTCTTCATTAAGCATGGCATTTCCGCCGTATTTTACAACAACAACTTTTCCAACCCAGTGCCTGAAGTAAGGAAGGGCCTGTACAAGTACGTTAGCCCAGCCTGCATTATCAAGTCTTGGATCAACTGTCTTTTTTTCTGTATTTTCAACATCAGCTGCCATAATAAATATCTTCTCCCTGTAAAATTATGTACGGTAATCACCGTTAATCTTTACGTAATCATAAGTCAGGTCACAACCCCAGGCTGTACCGCAGGCATCTCCGTCTTTAAGGCTTACGTTAATTACAACTTCATCTTCTGAAAGTATTTTCTTTGCCAGATCTTCATCAAAGTTCAGTGGAACACCGTTTTCAAAAACAGTAATTGAAGTCTTTTTACCGGTCTGTTCACCTACAAAATCAGTAAATCCTGTACGCTGAGCTCCCTCTGCACTTTCAAAGGCAACACTTGTTGTTTCAGGAGTAAAGTTTTCACCGGAATAACCCATGGCACAGAGAATTCTTCCCCAGTTTGCATCTTTTCCAAAGAATGCTGCCTTTACCAGGCTGGAAGAAATAACTGCCTTTGCAAGACGGCGGGCTGTTTCTGTATCGCAGGCACCCCTTACATTACATTCAATAAGACGTGAAGCCCCCTCTCCGTCTCCTGCTATTTTTTTAGCCATCTGAGTATTGATTGCATTAAGGGCTTCATAGAAAGCATCAAAATCCTTACCTTCAGATGTAATTTCTTCATTACCTGCCATAGAGTTTGCAAGAATCGTAAGGGTATCATTTGTAGATGTGTCTCCGTCTACAGAAACACAGTTATAAGTACCTGCAATACTCTTGCGTAAAGCCTTTTCAAGCATGGCAGAAGAAATGGCACAGTCTGTAGTCATAAAGCTGAGCATTGTACCAAGGTTAATATGAATCATTCCGGAACCCTTGCACATGGCACCGATTCTTACTGTTTTACCGCCAATAACTGTTTCTACGGCACATTCCTTGTAGTGGGTATCAGTTGTCATAATGGCAGTACGGGCTTCTGCATGACCTTCCTTGCTAAGCTTTGATTTAAGGCTGCCGATGTTTTTTTCTATAACTTCTACAGGAAGCTGCTGTCCGATTACACCTGTTGAACATACAACAACGTCATCAGGACTGATTCCAAGAGCATCAGCTGCAGCTTTGGCCATACGGTAAGCATTTTCTGCTCCCTGGGCTCCTGTACAGGCATTTGCATTTCCAGAGTTTGCAATTACAGCCTGAGCCTTTCCGTTTGCAAGATTTTTCTTTGTAAGTTTTACGCTTTCTGCCTTTACACGGTTCTGAGTAAATACACCTGCAGCAGAACATGGTTTCTGACTAAAAATAAGGGCAGTGTCATTCTTTGTCCTGCCTGCTTTAATTCCGCAAAGCATTCCGCTTGCTGTAAATCCTTCAGGAGCTGTAACTCCGCCATCTATAAACTGCATTTTTATGCACTCCTTTTGCAAATTTTTGCATAATTATAATAAAGTTTGACTTATTATACAATAAAACAAAGTCAGTGCAAGTAAAATTCCCTTCAGGAAGGCAATAAAAAGCAAATATTTACATAAAAAATTAAATGAAAAACAATAAAATAAAGATTAGCTCAGGGCAAAAAAAAAAGGAACCAGTTTTTTAACTGATTCCTTTAGAAGATGTGCGGCGAACAAGACTTGAACTTGCACACCTTTCGGCACAAGGACCTCAACCTTGCTTGTCTACCAATTCCAACATCGCCGCAGATTCAACACAGCTAAGCGCTGAATGCTTAAGTAGAATATATCTTTGACGATTTTGTGTCAATAAGATTTTGAAAATTTTTTGATTTTTTTTTATTTTTTTTTGAAAGTTTTTTATTTTCCCTAAAAGAAGGCTGCTTTTACCACCTCTGCCCCTTTTTCCCTTGACAGGGGAGCATATTTAATTCAGAATTCCATAACATATGTATGGTCTTATACTAAGCGGCAGTAAAAACGTTTTTGAAGTTGAATGTGACGACGGCTATATTCGCAACTGTGCCATTAAGGGCAAGGTTCTTAAAGCCAGTGAAGGTTACTATAATCCCCTTGCACCTGGAGACAGGGTTATACTTGATGATTCAACCCTGGAAGAAGAAAAAGGAATGATTACAGACCTTGCAGAAAGAAAAAACCGCTTTGTAAGATGGAATATAAAGAAAAAGGAACCTCAGATTCTTGCGGCAAACCTTGATTATCTTCTTATAGTTACAACACCGGACAATCCCCCCTTCCGCCCAAGATTTGTAGACAGGGCCATAGCTCAGGCTGAATATGAAGGAATTACACCGGTTATTGTCTGCAATAAATATGATGTAAATGCAGCCAGGGATGAAGAATTTCAGTCCCGCCTTGAAGTGTGGGAAAATGCAGGCTACAAGGTAATCCGCTCCTCTGCCAGAACAGGTGAAGGTATGGAAGAACTTGCAAACCTTATAGAAAATCACCTTAGTGCCTTTGTAGGTCAGAGTGGTGTTGGTAAAAGTTCAATAATTAACGTTCTTGATAATACTGTAGTTCTTAAAACCGGCAGTCTTTCTCAAAAATACGGAAAGGGCTGCCATACTACAACAAAGGGAACCCTTATTCACCTGCAGATTGATGAAGCCCTTGTAGGGGGAATAAAGGGTGCTACGGCAAATATTATTGATACTCCCGGTGTAAGGCGCTTTCTTCTTAATGACATTACCCCGGATAATCTTGCCCTTTACTTTAAGGAATTTGTGCCTTTCATAGGTAAATGCAATTACGGTATGAGCTGCAGCCACACTCACGAAAAAGGCTGTGCAATCCTTAAGGCTGTAGAAGAAAACAAAATAAGTCCCCTTCGCTATGACAGCTGGATGCGTATCTGTCAGGAAATGAAAAGCGGCAGTTTTGAAGACTGATCAATAAAAAAATAGCAAATTAAAGCTTTTGAGTGTATAATTTCTATAATATGGATGAAAATATTCTCAAAGCGATAGAAGAAAATCAGGCCTCACCTTCCGAAAATCAGGATTCTGAAGAAAATAATACTACCTGGCTTATTTTTTACGCCGGAAGCAAGGCCTATGCAACTGATGCCAATAATGTAAGGGAAATTCTCCGTAATGATGAAATTTTTCAGGTTCCCTTTGTTCCGGAATACATAAAGGGTGTAATCAACTACTACGGTCATCCCTATGCAGCCGTGGATTTTTCACTTTTCCAGAAAGACGAAAGTCAGTCATCAGGTCTTTTTCTTATTCTTAACGATGACAATGATATTGCAATTCAAATAAGCGACGTAAGGGAGTTTCAGACTATAAATAACAACTACCTCCATCCCTTTAACCAGACTACAGACACTTTGTATTTTACCGGTGCCATTGATTACGATAACGGTATTCAGCATATAGCAGTTCCTGTACTGAATTTTAAAACAATTACTGAAAGGATAAGGCAGGATTTTGAAAGCGAATGAGTGGTTTGCGGTAATTCCGTTTGAAAAAACAGATATTCTGATTCCTCAAAGCTACATTGGAGATTTTTCTTTTTCCGGTATTGCTGAAGAAAATACTTCCATGCCCCTTTTTTATATTGATAAATACTTTTATGGTCACAAGACTGAAGAAAGTAAATACAGCAGCCTTTTAATAAAATGCCCCCGTCCTTTTTTTATAAAAACAGCAAGTCTTCCGGAAATAAAGCAGCTGTCCCTTAAGACATTCAGTTTTCCCCCCGCCCTTATGAAAAATAAACTTCAGAATATGGGCTGTATGGCAGTTAGTTTTGAAAATAACAGGCTTCAGGTAATTATAGATCCGGAAAGAATAAGGGATACGCTCAGCTTAAATGAAGACAGAGGAGACTTGATGTGATAAGGGTACTTCTTGCAGATGATTCAGGAATAGTAAGGGCAATCCTCAAACAGCTTATGTCTGATGACGGCAGATTCAATGTATGCGGATCTGCAGAAAACGGACAGAGGGCTGTAGAACAAAACGAAGCCTTAAAACCTGACCTTATCGTTATGGACATAAACATGCCTGTAATGGATGGTATAACTGCAACTAAAAAAATTCTTGCTGACTATAATCCTGCCATAATAGCCTTTACAACTGAAGATGCTGTTGATGTAGGTTACAAGTGTCTTGAAGCCGGTGCCCTGGAGGTTATAAGAAAGCCTGATTTAATTGAGATGAATCAGACTGTGATGAAAACTTTTCTTGACCAGTTTTATCTTGTGGCAGAAAAACATGTAAGAAATCAGGAGAGCAGAAGCAGCAAAAGGAAATCCCTTCTTCAAAGAATAGAAGAAAGGGCTGCAGAAAATCAAAAGCCTCCTTCCATTCAATTGAATCAGTTAAATCAGGTAAATACTGAAAAAGAAAAATACGAAGTTGTAACTGCAGGGGCGTCTACCGGAGGACCGGCAGCTTTACTGGAATTTATTGCAGGTCTTGGTAAGAATTTTAACCTGCCCCTTCTTATTACCCAGCATATAGATACAAACTTTGACCTTCACCTGGTAAAATGGCTTAAAAAAAACAGCGGTCTTGATGTAAGGCTTGCAGAAGACAATACAATACCGGAAAAAGGTGTTATATATATTGCTCCGGCAGATAAGCACATGATTGTTACAGGCTCTTACGATGGCTGTAAATACATAAACCTTACTGATGATGAACCTGTTCACTATTTAAGACCTGCAGTAGATAAACTTTTTTCCAGTGCAGCAGAAGTTTACGGGGACAGGATGATTGCAGTCATTCTTACAGGAATGGGCAAAGACGGAGCTGAAGGCTGTAAAAAAGCTTTTGACAAAGGAGCCCTTACCATTGCTCAGGATGAAAAAAGCTGTGCTGTATTCGGAATGCCCCAGGCGGCCATTAACATTGGTGCTGTAAAACATGTTCTCCCTATTGAAGAGATTGCACCTTTTATAAGGAGAAAAACCGGAATATGAATTTTACAGGACAGATACTCTCCATAATTAAGGAACACTCAGGCATTACTACAGGAACAGCCCACACTTCTTTTGTGGAAAGCTATGCAAAAAAAAGAATCAGTGAACTTAATATAAACGAAACTGATTATCTCTTCCGCCTTAAAGAAGATAACGGTGAACTTAGAAAACTTATTAACAACGCTACAATTAATGAGACCTATTTTTTTAGGGAAGAGGAACAGTTTAATTATTTATCCCGCATTCTCTTACATAAAAAAAATGAAGGCTGTGTAAAAATCTGGAGTGCAGCCTGCTCTACCGGACAGGAACCTCTTTCCATTTACGCCCTCTGTAAAAATCTGGGAATAAATGCAAAAGTCTACGCTTCGGATATTGATACTGCAGCCCTTGAAAAATTTAAGGAAGGAAAGTTTTCCCTTAATTCATTCCGTAATGACGGCTCTAAATACAAAAAAATGCTGGAACAGCTGGGAAATTATGATGGAGATTCCTTTTACGTAAAAAAGGAACACATTAAACAGATTGATATTTTTGTAAATAACCTGGCCAGAACTAAGGAACACAGATTTACTTCTGACTTCTTTGACATAATCTTTATCAGAAATGTTTTTATATATTTTACTCCGGAATTAAGGCTTGAGATTTTAAGTAATATGGCTTCCATGCTTAAGCCTGGAGGTATACTTTTTATTTCCATTAACGAAATCCCTTCTGTAAATCTTTTTAATAACAATAAGATTGAGCTTAAAAAAGTTCACGAAGATAATGTTTACTTTTTTAAGAAAACGGAAGATAAAGTCATAAAAGCAGAGGATGACTTAAACTTTAAGCTTAATCAGCTTTACGAAAAAGAAAAATCCAGGCAGGCAGAAGAAAGCAGTTACGAAAAAATTCTGGAATCCTATTCAAGGAGGTTCTTTAAAAGTCTTGCAAAATCAGACTATAAGGACTGTCAGGAGATTTTAAAGGAATGGCCCCTGGGTCTTAGAAAAAGGGAATTTTATTTTTACTTTCAGGGAATCTTTTACCGTAACGGTAAAAACTGCAGTCTGGCAAAAAACTGTTTTTACAAAGCTTCTGTCCTTAACGAAAACTTCTGGCCTGCCCTTTACCAGCAGGGACTTCTGGAAGATTCAGAAGGGAAAAAAGAAGAAGCCTGCAGAATCCTTAAAAAATGCAGCATTATTCTCAATAAATATGTAGAAGACAGGAATATATGTTATAATTTAGTAATGGAAGATTTAGCTCCTCAGGACATATTAAAAAATTGTCTTTTACTGAGCAGCCGGTAGATTTTCAGGACAGCAATGGCATTAAGTAAAGAAATATTCATAGAAACATATATTGAAGAAGCTCAGGAATACATAAATGCCTTTACCGAAGGTCTGGTAACCCTTAAAAATAATCCGGACAAACAGGAAACGGTTACTGAAATTTTAAGAAACCTTCATACCCTGAAAGGTTCATCAAGAATGATGGACTTTGTACAGATAGAAAGTCTTGTACATGGCCTTGAAGATATTTTTAAAGGCATAAGGGAAAACGTCTATGAATTTACAGACCGCATACTTAAGCTTTCTTTTATTACCACAGACCGGATAAAAAAACTCTTTGAAAAAATAAAAAATACTCATTCCGATGAAGAAAACATAAAGCCTTTTACTGATGCCCTTACAAGAGCTTCAAGGGGACTTTTCTTTGATATAGAAAGTCTTGATGCCCTTAACAAAAATAATTATACAACCTACGCAGACTATGAAGATCAGGATGACAGCACTGACATAGAAAATCTTACATCTGTAAGGATTCCCATATCAAGAATTAATTCCATCATTCGTTCTTTTGATGACCTTCTTATAAGACAGTTTCGTTTTAAGCATCAGCTGGAACGCTTTGAAAAAAAACTTGCAGAAACTTCAGCCTTAAGTCTTCCTAAACAGTTAAAGGAAGATCTGCTTCTTACAGAGAATTCTATTTTTGAAACCCAGCATGCCCTTCTTGATTTAAGAATGCTGCCCCTTAACATTATTCTTGAACCACTTAAACTGTCATTTGAAACAGAAGCTGCAAAACAGTCAAAAAAAATTATCTTTGATATTCCTCAAACAAATTTTTCCATGGATAAAATAATTCTTGAAAAGCTTAAGGAAATTCTCCTTCACCTTTTAAGAAACAGCATTGACCATGGAATTGAAAATGAAAAGGAACGCCTTGCTGCAGGAAAAAGTCCGGAAGGGAAAATTTTTATTTATGAAAATCAGATTTCCAATCACATCATTATTACTGTAGGTGATGACGGACGGGGTATTGATTACAAAAAAATCAGGGAGAGGGCTTTAAGTCTTTACCCACAGCAGAAAAATGAAATCTCTACCATGAATGAAAAACAATTACAGCAGTATTTGTTTATGCCTGGCTTTACAACAAAAGACACTTCTTCAGAAATATCAGGAAGAGGTATAGGTCTTGATATTGTCCGCAACAACATGGAAAGAATTAAGGGTAAGATTCAGATTTTGTCTGAAGAAAAAAAAGGAACTCAGTTTAAACTTACCATTCCACTTTCTCTTGCAACCCAGCAGGGGCTTTTTGTACAAAGTGGTTCCATGAAATTTATGATTCCTTCCCATTACATTCATGAAATTGCTGACGGGGAAAACCAGAACTTTATTATCAGCCAGGGACAAAACTATGCCTGTATTCACAATCAGTTTATCCCTATCTACCATCTGTCTTCCCTTCTTGGAACAGAAAAATCAGATAAAGATAATGCCATAATAGTACTTGAATATCTTGATACTCAGATTGCAGTTGCTGTCCGCTCTATTGAACAGTACGAAAATGTTGTAGTTACAGCCCTGCCTCAGATAATGAAAAAAATGGATTCCCTTCAAGGGGTTGTTTATGATGAAAACTATTCCATCATTCCAATCCTTAATATTCCAAACATTATGCAGAGAATGAAGGGGCTTCTTGCCTACGACATGAAAAAATTCAATGCAAGGAATAAGAAAAAAATCTGGACCATTCTTATAGCCGATGATTCCAATACAACCAGACAGATTGAACAGACTATTTTTGAAACAGACGGCTTTACGGTAAAAACTGCAGGTGACGGTATTGAAGCCATTGAAATTATGAAGACTTACCATATTGATATTTTTATTATTGATATAAACATGCCGAGAATGGACGGCAATACCCTCCTTAATAACATAAGGAGATCTGATGAATATAAAAACACACCTGTAATTATTGTAACCGGAGCCTATGATAAAAAAGCTGAAGACTCTTTTTTACAGGCAGGTGCCCAGGCCTACATACTTAAATCTCAGTTTGAGAGAGGCATGCTTTTAAAAACTGTAAGGGAGCTGTTAAGTGAAAGATAAGATTCTTGTTGCCTTTAATTCCAGAACCATGCTCTCTCTTATCAGTAACTGTCTTGAAGAAGCAGGCTACAATGTTCTTACTGCTGTCGACGGCATTGAAGCTTTGAATATTCTCTGTGAAGAAGAACCTGTATGCGTTTTAAGCTATATGGAACTTCCACAGATTTCAGGCTTTAGTTTTGCCCGTATTCTAAAAAACACAGGCTACCTTAAAAATACAGGAATCATTCTTTGTTCTACAGAAGATGGAAGCGTTTATCAGTTCTGGGGTGATAATTCAAAAAGTGACGGCTTTTTTATACCCCGCTCTGACAACATGCATGAACTGCTTGCTCTTGTAAACAAAGTTACTGAACAATACAAATTACTCAGACAGACAGAAAACAAGGCTCCTGTAAAAAAGATTCACACGGAAGAACTTCTCGATCTTGTAACAAAGGCTTATGACAAGGAACTCTTTGAACTTTTTGTAATTAAAAATGCCTTTCAGACCAGCTGCTCCATTCTTAATCTTAATGAGATTCTTGAAAAAATGGCCCAGACACTTTCAGGTATTTATAATTATGATGCCCTGGCTATTATCCTTAATACGGAAACAATAATGGAGTACTACGACTACCCAAGCAGTCTTTCAAAAGAAGACCTTAATGACTTTAAAAATGTCTGTCGCAGTGACTTTGAAGAAAGAATATACAACCGTAAAAAATTTAACTGGAAAAGTAATATTATTCAGGAAGAAATAATCGAAGTAGAAAAATCAGAAAATAATTCCAGGATCGAAAGCTATGAATGTTTTCCTCTGGATTCAAGTAAGGTTTATCCTGCAACAATTCATATCGGCTCTTTTAAAAGCGGAGCCTTTACTCCCCGTCTTGAACAGAGACTGGACTTTTTTACCACCATCTATTCCATGATTATAGAAAAGGCTATCTGGTTTCATAAGGCAACAGTTGCAGAAGAAAGAATGAGAAAGGCCTTCAGCAGATTTATTCCATCCAAAATTATTGAAGATATTATTTCTGCAGATGAATCAGAAAAAATCGCTGTAGAAGAAAAAAGACTGGTTGCCATTCTTATTGCAGACATAAGAAACTTTACTGCCATAAGTGAAAAAAATAAGCCGGAAGAAGTCGTTAAATTCCTTAACTACTATTTTTCCAAAATGGGTGTCATTATAAAAAAACACGGCGGAACAATCGACAAGTTTATGGGTGATGCAATTATGGCTCTTTTTGGCGCTCCTGAAAGTTACAGATTTAATGCCAGCAGGGCTGCCAATGCTGCTGTAGAAATGATGAATGAAATTGACCACATGGATACAGGAAACCTGATTCTTCCTAAGGATTATAACTTTACTGTTGGTATTGGCATTCATTATGGTGACTCTATCGTTGGTGCTATTGGTAGTGAAGAAAAAAAAGAATATACAGTTATTGGTGACTCTGTAAACCTTGCTTCCAGAATAGAAAGCCTTACAAAAATTTACGGAGCAAAAATAATAATTACCAATAATGTAAAAAATGACATAGACAGCTGCCGTAAAAATAAAAACAGCAGCAATGAAAAAACTGATGCAAGCTTTGATTTTACCATGCGCCACCTTGATAACGTAAAGGTAAAAGGAAAATCAATAGCCACTAAAATTTATGAAATAACCGGAGACAAAAGCTGTTACAATAAGGAATTCCTTGATGCCTATAAAAAAGGACTCCACCTTTACTTTGACAGGAATTTTCAAAATGCAGCAGGCTATTTTACAAAAGCACTTGAGTTAAAGAGTGACGACAAGGCAAGTCAGGTAATGTTAAAAAGATGCCTGGACTTTGAAAAAAACGTACCGGAAAACTGGGACGGCTCTTTTGCCCTGTCCATAAAATAAGGAAATCAAATGGCAGATACATTTTCTTTTGATTCAAAAAATGCAATGACTCCTAAATCCTTTACAAGGGAGATGTACATATCAGGAATTATACCTAACATAATCCTTAGCATTATAGTTTTTCTTTACATATTTTATATTTCAGGTTTACTTGAAAACGGTTCATCCCAAAATGATTTTTCAATTTTTATGATGGTGTCCGTAATAATAGTTTTTGGCTCCCAGTTTATTGCCGGACCTTTTACAAATTCTGCCATCACAAAAAAAACATCTGCCAGGCTTTATAAATTTTATACACAAGAAACAGACTGTAATGAAAGAACACAAATCATTAAGGAACTTTCTCATATCTCAATAATGGCCAGTTTTGTTACAGTCCTTACTTTTCTTACTGCCTTTATATTTGAATACCTTGCCCTTTTTATCTTTTTTGATATAAGCAGATCAACAGTCATTTTTATATGTATCTCTGCCCTTCAATGTATTTTTATGGCAGCAATCTATGCCCTTAATTACGCAGAAAATATATGTTCAAAAAAAGCCTGTGACGTTTCGGCAAAGGGTCTTAACGAAAAAACAGTTCTCAAGGATAAATTCTACGGAAGGTCCCTGTCGTCAAAACTTATGATTATTTTTGCCGGAAGTTTCTTTGCATCATCTTTAAGTCACAGCGTATTTTTTATATCCTCAATAATGGATAAAATACCAACTGACACTCTTTTTATTAAAACAGGAATTGTACTTTTTATTAACAGCCTTATCTGCATCGTAACCGGATATATTATCGTCAACAGAATAAGCAAGTCCTTTTCTCTTGTTAATTCCATTCTTGAAAAATTTACTGATGAAACTCTTGAAAAGAATGTTAATCTTCCCGTTACTTTTAACGATGAGATTTCCTATAACTTTTACCTTATAAACAGAATCATTAATTTTATTTCTGATATTTCAAAGGACACTGTAAAATACAGCAGTCAGCTTGCCTCTACTATCAGTACCCTTACTGAAGTATCAGAAAAAAATGCGGAACTTTCATTAGAACAAAGTGAATACACAAGTCAGGTAATGGAAGAAATGAATAATGCAGCTTTAAGCCTTAACCAGATTACTGAAAAAATTACCCGTATAAGAATTAATGCGGAAGAAACAAAAAGCACTGTTAACGGAGGAGTATCCATACTTAAGGAAACAATTTCCAAAATGGCAGAAATCTCTGATGCAAACCTTAATACAATTACCGGAATAAAAGAACTTAGTGAAAAAATTGATAATGTCTGGGCCAGCATTAACACAATAGAAACCATTGCAGAAAAAACAAGAATCATTTCCTTTAATGCAGAACTGGAAGCTTCTTACGCAGGAGAACACGGAGAAAAATTCCATATAGTTGCAAACGAAATCCGCCGTCTTGCTTCTACCATCAGTGATTCAATTAAAGAAATAAAAGACAGGATTCTTATAATGCAGCATTCATCAGACAACCTTATTATTACATCAGAAGCCAGTACCCAGAAAGTAAAGGAAGGTTCAGATATATACATAAATCTTATGGATGAACAGTTTAATGAAGTAAAAATGACTTCTGACATAACCACAGAAGCAGCTACCCGTATTCAAAGAACTACAGAAAACCAGAGTATTCTCTTTAATGAAATCATTACATCCCTAAAAGAAATTTCCGGCGGCTTTGTAAAACTTTCAGAATCTGCCGAAGACCTTCATGAAACTTCACAGATTATCAGCCAGAGCTCTGACATACTCACTTCTATAATTAAAAAGGAGGAAGCTGATGTCAGGTAATTTTTTTATATTTAACAGAAAGCAAAAAATGGAAAAGAAAATAAATCTTGGTTACTCACTAATTAATTTTATTCTTCTTATCTTTATTTGTATTTACAGTAACTTATTTCTCAGAATCCAGAAACCCTGCGCTTTATTTACAATTCAGTGGCAGGTTATTGTTATCCTGATTTTTCTTATCCTTATAATGCCGATATGCAACAACCTTATTACCTTTCCTCTTTTGAGAAAACTTCTTTTTTACAAAACCCACCAGTCTTCTGGTCATAAAAAAGAACTTTTAATCAGACAGCTTAAATCATTCCCATCAAGAAAAACATTACACACTAACCTTCAGTACATGAGTTTTCTTACAATCATTTCTTTATGCTATTACTTCTTCTATCATTATGATATTAAATTCATTATTGTTAATTTTCTGATTCAGACTAATGTAATTTATATTGCTTCCCTTATTGTTTTCAGATATACAGAGTTTATGACAAAAATTGCCATTTCTGCAATTATGAATGAGCTGCAGGGAACAAGACATTACGAAAGGGTAAGTGATCCCGTTAATTCAATAAAATCTCTTTTTGTATTTTTTGTAGTCATACCTCTTATCTTTTGTGCAATTTCCATTGCCGGAGTTATGTTTTTAAGTAAATCATATTTAATTTATCATACTGCAGAAGGGGCTTTTTCTACTTTTGATCTTTCATTAAAAGAGCTGGACAATAATTTTAACTACCAGCTTTTATCTCAAAAAGAAGCAATCTCCAGCATGATTAGTGTAACTGTAATTAATTTTTTACTGTTAACTCTCTCAGTCTTTCTTTATATTAACAAGCTCAGCATCTATTTATTTAAAATGGGAAAGGCCCTTACTGCCATAAGTATTGGAAATATTACTAAAGTAAAACTTTTTCCTGTAGACCTTAATACGGAAATCTCCCATACCATGTATCTTCTTAATAAAATTATATTAATATTCAGAAAGATTCATGAAAAAACAGATTCTGCAAATATTCAGATAAAGGACTCAGGAGATAAACTTAGCAAGATTTCTTCCAAGACTCAGGATACCCTTAACATGCAGAAAAATTCCATTAATGAAATTATAAACACTATTAATCAGGCATCAGAGGTTTCTCAAAACATTAAGGAAAACCTTTCTGAAGTTTCTAATATTGCAAGAAAGACCCTTTCTACAGCCCAGTCAAACTTTACAACTTTTTCTGAAAATATTTCAAAAATTCAGGAGATTACTGATTCAAACCAGACAACAATCTCAGAAATAGAACAGCTGTCATCAAAGATACTGGGTATTCATGATATCATTACCCTGATTGACTCTCTGGCAGAACAAACAAAAATAGTTGCCTTTAACGCTGAACTTGTTGCCAACAGTATCAATTCCGACAACGAAAACCTTCTTAATGTATCTAAAGAAATCAGGCAGCTGGCAGAAACAACCATAGAACTTACAGGAAAGGCAAAGGAAAAAGTACAGGAAATTCAGGATTCCAGTGAAGGGCTTTTAAAAACCGGTGAAGACTGTATGCATAAGATTCATGAAGGAAACACTCTTTCAGAAAAACTTTCTACCCACTTTGCCAGCATCAGGGATGCTGCTTCTAAAAATGTTAATGACACATCTACAATTATGACCGACCTGGATAAACAGAAAGAATACTTTAACTATATGCAGCTTGCCGCAGAAAAAACAGAAGAAAAATTAAATGAATTTGAAAATACATCAAGGATAATTACAGATACCATCAATGACCTGCAGAACAGTTCTGCAAGTATAGAAAATATGAGTTTTAACATAAATAAACGCCACCTGAATTATAAAGGAGACATGCAATGAGTTTTAGAAAACATATCATTATAAAAAGCTTTTTACCTGACGGCTTATCAGCTTTTTTTATATTCATGTATACCTCAATTACCCTTCAGATTTCTGTAGATTTTGTATTTAAAACAGCCATACTCCTTGCTGCAATTTTCTGTATATTTCAATTTACTGTTGCTCTTTTATCCGACATGATTGTTTACAAAGGTATTTCAGAAAGAATGAAATACTTTGAAACAAAAGAAACAACAATAGAAGAAAGAACTGAACTTCTTGAAGAACTTCATCATCTTCCTTTTATTACAGCTATTATGACTTTTATTTATTTTATAATCGGAGAAATAATAGTTGCAGGATTTTTTATCGTTAAATTTAATTTTAACGTAAACATTATAATAGTTGTCTTCATGCAGTTTACCTGTGCATCCTTCCTTGCTTCACTTTTTGGAGACAGCTACTGCAGAAAAATATGTAATGAATATGCAGTAAAAATTGTAGCAGCCGGAGTTGATAAAAATTACGTTGAAGAAAAAAATTATTTTGGCAATGCTATTCTTACAGAAATAATTCTATTTGTAATTCTTCCACTTATTTTTACAACTATAATTGCCTGTGCAATCCTTATTGCAGGTTACTCCCCTATTCATCAGTCTGTATACTGGGAGCCAGAAAAACTCCAGATAAACAGAATGTTCTGGACCTGTATTCTTAACATTATTGTAGAATGTGCCTTCATAGTATTTTTCTATGTAAAGATATACAAGGTAAATTATAAAATGTCCCTTACCCTTAAAGCCATGCTGGATACGGATATAGATAAATTTGAATTTCTAGAATGTGATTTATCAAATGAACAGTCTTATTCCAATTACATGATAAACCAGCTTATAGAACATTTTAAAAACCTCCTTACAACTACAACCGAGATAGGAAACAATATTAATAATTTTGGAAATACCTTAACAAAGATTTCCAACGAAACTGAAACTACTTCTGTAGAGCAGTCTACAGGTACAAAAGAAATAGTTGCCACTATGGTAGACGTATCCCAGCTTTCTCATGATATAGAAGACCAGATTCAGGAAGTTTCAGACTTTGCCCAGGAAACCTTTGATAAAGTAACAGCAGGGTCTGATCTTCTTAATCAAAACCTTGAGATGATAAACCAGATTGCTGCTTCAAATGAAGAAACCATTTTTGGAATTAAAGACCTGAACTCAAAGATTAACCGGATCTGGGAAATTACAAATATGATTAATTCCATTGCAGACCAGACAAAAATCATTGCCTTTAATGCAGAACTGGAAGCCACAAGTGTTAAAAATGAAAACAGGAATTTTAAGAACGTATCTTCAGAAATACGCCGTCTTGCAAATTCCACGATGGACAGTACAAAAGAAATCAAAGATAAAATCAACGAGATACAGGCTTCTTCAAATGAACTCATTAAAGACTCCCAGAGCTCTACAAAATTAATCAGACAGGGAACAAACCTTGCCAGCTTCCTGGAAGAAAGGTTTTCCAACATTAAAAAATCTGCCCAGCAGAATGCCCTGTCTTCTTCAGAAATCAAATACCTTATAAACCAGCAGAACACTTCCTTTGATCAGATTGTAAAAACTCTGCAGCAGATAAATTTCAGTATTCAGGACTTCTCTGTGTCTACAAAAAACATTATAGATACAACAACTGAACTTCAGACAAATGCTGAAATCCTTAAGAACCTCACATCAAGCAAGGACGAAGACTATGAAAACTAAAGAACTTACCCTTACCCAGAAAATTTTTAAAGCTCAGATAAAAAATGATTTTATATCTGGAATCATAACATTCTTCTATTCGTCAATGTTTGTTTTTTTAACTCCTTCGCAAACTTTTCCTGCCATCATAGTTACTTTAATTGCCCTTGGCATTTTTATTTTTGGTATTTACAAACCTATTAATAAAATGCTTACCGGCAATATTTCCCAGAGACTGTATGCTTTTAAAAATGGAAACTGTAACAGCATAGAAGAAAGAACTGCCCTTTACAAAGACTTAATGTCTCTTCCTTCAAAAACATTTAAAATTCAGACAATCTTATATACCACAGCAATTTTCATCCTCAGCCTTTTTTATCACTATCTTCCTTCAATTGGACTGGACTGGAGGACAACAATTCTTTCTTACCTGGCCTGTTTCTTTGGAATATATGTCTGCGGAACTGTAGCCTTAAGAAGTACGGAACACATATGTATAAGCTATGCAAAAGAAATTATAGAAGAAGGTGTAGACAATAATATTTTTAAAAGCAAAAAACTTTATGGAACATCACTTACAGTAAAACTTGTAATAGAAATTATTATTCCTGTAATCACTACAAATATTATTACTTTCTTTGTTCTCTTCCAGGGATATAAACCAATTAACTACAGGCATTTTTCTCCTTATGATCAGATCTTCAGGATTATAACAATTTCCATAGTCAGCCTTATGGTTACAATCCGTGTCTGCTTTAATTTTTATAAAACCATTAAAGACGGTCTTGATAAACTTAAATCTTCTGTAAAAGAAATTTTAAATGACTCAAAATCAGAAATTTATAGTCCAACATCTGTAAGTAATGAAATGGATTATAACATTCATATAATGAACCAGATTATTAAAAAGTTCAGGCATAAGGTTCTTAAAGCTTCACAGGTTGGAAAAAACGTTCTTGAAACAACTGAAAATCTTTCTACCATTTCAACCATGCTTTCCAAAAATTCCATGGAACAAAGTACTGACGTTAAGGAAATCCTAAGCACAATGGAAGATTCCAATTCCCTTTCAAAAAATATTGCAAACAGAATTCTTAACGTTTCTGAAGGTGCTGAAAATACAAAAAAAGAAATTGAGACATCTCTTGAAGTATTAAAACAGAACATATCCCAGCTTGATAATATTAATACCTCCAATCTTGAAATAATAAACGGAATTAAAAACCTCGGCAGTCAGATTGAAAACATTGGCAGTGTAGTTACAATTATCAATAATATTGCAGACCAGACAAGAATCATCGCTTTTAATGCAGAGCTGGAAGCAGTCAGTGCCGGTAACGAAGGTAAAAATTTCCATATAGTTTCTACGGAAATTCGCCGTCTTGCCACTTCCACAATGAATTCAATTCAGGAAATTCAAACCTTTATCCAGAACATCCAGGAATCTGCAAGAAAACTTATTGAATCTTCACAAAACGAAACAGCCCTTATAGAAAAGGAACAGACTTTGTCCCACAAACTGGAATCTCAATTTGACACTATAAAAGATACTTCTGCCCTTACCTTTATTAAGGCCAACAATATTTCCGAAATCGTAGACCAGCAGACTTCTTCTTTCAGTCAGATTGTAATTACCCTTAAGCAGATAAGTTCAGGAATAGAAAGCTTTACTGTATCCACTAAAAACATCAGTGATACGGCTTTAAAGATGAAGGAACTTTCTTCTGCCTTAGACAGACTGTAATGAATATTATTAAAGGGGAACTTTTAAGGCTGCCAGTCCGGAAAGAATATTTGACATTACCATAAAGCTGTCTCTTGTAAGGGAAGCGGCATTATCCTTTTCTGTATGAAAAAGACGCCATGTAAGGGGAATACGTTCCTTGTAGGCATATTCAGGAACATGGGAAGCCATTCTTTCTTTTTTACTGGACTCTCTGTTAAGGACAGCATTTTCAAGATCATGGTTGGAAGAAAGTTCCCTTGCATAGAGAGAAGCTTCGTCTGCAGGAAGCATGGTAATAGCAACAGCCGGAATTCCACAGGCAATAAAAGAAGCATTGTCACTATAAGGAACAGGAAGGCTCATCCATCCCTGAGGACAAACTGAACGCAAAAGATCCTGGGTACGGTTAAAAAGATCCGTAAAATTTTTCTTAAAGGCAGAGGGAGCCTTTTCTCCTATTACAGTACGGGATAAGACAGGAACAGAGCCTCTTCCGCAGGCATCAAAGACATAAACATCATCGTTAACTATTCCAAGTCTCTTAAAAGTCTGGGCAATACCATATGCCCCCTGTTCATTAACACCTGTATTCCAGCCCAGCTCTTCTCCATCAGTAAAAAAAATCCTTACATTATGAAAGGTCTGGTAATTTTTTAAGCTGACAGCCCAGTTCATAAGCTGAAAATCAGCAGCACTGTTATCATTAGCTCCGGGACTGCCGGCAACACGGTCGTAATGAGCAATAACTGTCTTTATTTTAAACTGGGAATTATAAAAATGACTGGCATATTGAACCAGAATATGATTTTTGCCGTCAATGGCACAGACTGCACTGTCTACTCCGAATTTCTTAAGATAATCACGAATAAACTGCATTCTGTCGCAATCCGGAGAAATATACTGTAAAAAATCTTCAGGCAAGAAACTCATACTAAAAGTATAAATCCCTGTGCCTGAAAAATCAAATTACTTAAAAATTAAATCAGAAAGTACGGCGTTTTTTTTCTTCTGCAAGGCTTACACGGATTTTTCTACCGTCAAATTCCTTGCCGTTCATTACAGAAATAGCCTTTTCTGCATCTTCATCATTTTCAAACTCTACAAAACCAAAACCCTTGGACTGATTTGTATCCCTGTCCTTTATTATGGTAACTGAATTTATCTGTCCGAATTTAGAAAAAGCTGCATTAAGTGAATCTTCTGTAGTAATGAAGTTAAGGTTTCCTGCGTATACTTTTTTAGACATAATTACCCTCCATTATT
>NZ_JAILGZ010000068.1 GCF_024696245.1 Treponema sp. | reverse complement strand
AAATAGCTGTCAAGCCAGCTGAAAAATAAATCCATTTCTTTCATTTTTGTAATCCTTCATAGGTTGTCTGGCTGATTCTATAACTGTAATTAAAAAGAGAAAAGACCTTTTGATCTTCTTCTTTATAAGCTAAAAATTCAGGACTGACAATCCAGGTATCATTATCCTTTATAAAATTAAGGATCACTTTAGAACCATTTTTGAGATTAAATTTTTTTGAGGTTATAAGGGAACTGACTTCTTTTTTCGTATTTATATCCGTAAGTTTACCGCGTCTTAACGAACGTTCGCTCTCCTCCTGATTACCGGTAATTAGGAGGGGACATATATAGGGATCACACCAGAACGAACGGTCGGTAGTCAGTGTTTCTCCTGGAAAATTACACTCGTAAAGCTTTTCCTGATTGTTCATACGAAAGGCTATGGTCTGTTTAAGGCTGTTTTCTTTACCAAAAGTAATGCTTTCAAGAATTTTATCATTTTCCATAAAGGAAATATTTTTTCCTTTGGTACTGCTGATATCATAATATTCATGGAAAGTCTGAGATTCAGTGATTAATGTAAGTTCCTTAAGCTGGGTAAGGTTTGTAAGTATAAGGGTTAGTTCTTCCATATTGCAGGGAAAGATAAGTTTACTACCTGCATTCTCCTGAACTCCATACCAGAAGGCCCCTTCCCTTTTTAATAATATCTTTTCTTTTGATTCTAAATCTTCTATTAAAATTGCGTTAATTTTTGGAAGGTATTTAGTATTTAAAATTACTGCTTCCCTGGTCTTTGCAGAATTCTTTTTTGGTATAATAAAAAGAGCGGCAATAACTGCTATAAAAAGAAAAAAATCAAAGAGATAAAAATAAATAATTGCTTTTTTTGTACTAATCTTTTTCATTTAATAATTTCCTTCTGACTGCCAGAGTCAGTAAATAAGCTGCAAGACTAATAAACAGGGGAATTACAATCATTGCAGCATATACTTTTTTTGATGCAGCTTCACGTTCTGTAAGTGAAACTTTATTTAAATTTGCAGTAGATGCAAATTTATATTTTAAGGAATTAAGATCTTCCCTTCCTGTTAAAGTCATCAGGGAATCAGAAAGAAAATTTAATGTGCGTAAATCAGGTTTTGTAGAAGAAATCATTCTTAACATTGGTGTAGAAAAACCATACTGGTCTCCGTATACAATTAAAGAAGGCTGCCCTGCTCCTTTCTTTTTTACACTTACAGCTGTAACCGGAGTAAAAAATTTTTCATCTGGAGTAAAATCTGTGTAGGGATTTGTTATATATTGATTATCGTAGGATTTTAAGTGCCATGATTTGTCACTTAAAGAGATAATTGCTTCTGTATTAAAATCTTCAAGGTCAGCTACTTCCTGATCTATTGTAATTGCAGAAGGCCAGAATTGTATAAGTCCTTCAGGAATTGATTTTTGTTTTGCTGCAGAAGGCCACAGGGGATATTGTTTTACATATGTGCCATTATTATTCTGCAGGGTAAGACCAAAAGAGTCCTGACTGCATACAGGATCCTGATCAAAATAAATGCCAAAGGTAAAGAGCATACGGTTAAAGTATTCATTGCCCTCTATAAGTTCCCATCCGTCCAGGGTATTTACAGTATAGTTTTGTGTTGCAATAAAAACTTTTCCCCCTTTAAGGATATATTCTTCAAGTAAATCAGTTTCTTCTTTAGAAAATTCCGAGGAACCTAAAACTACTAAAGGAGTCTGACTCATGGCTCCAGAAGAAATAATTTCTTTAAAAGACAGCGTATTGTTTTCCTGCTGTCCTGATGACTGGCAATAAAGGATTACAGGAATAAAGCCCTGATACTCGAGAAAAGAATATAGATTTCCGTAATTCTCTTCTATTCTGGAACCATTACCGCTTACAAGCATTACAAAATTATTTCGTTTTGAAATAAGGTCTGTTGTGTTTTTAGTCAGGTCGTATTCAAGTGTAGATGGATCTATTAAAAATGGAATTATTTTTCTTTCTCCGGCATATTCCATGACAATAGCAGAATAAACACTGGCTATACTGTTGTCTGATGAATCCAGGTTTATAGTTTGGGAAGGAATTCCTTCTTTTTGCAGAAGAGTCCTGGTTTTTGCTGATGAAGTGTCTTTTAATTTAAGAAAAATTTTCTTGTTAAGTGAAGCCCATTCCTGCAAAAGAAATTCTGTATCTTTAAGGGCAGGATAACGTTCAAGAAGAGCCTGACTACGGTAATAAGTGATGTAAAGGGGCTGACTTACAGATGAAGCTGTATCAATTGTAAGTTGTGAAAAAGTATATTTTCCATTTGTTGTAAAATCTTTTCTTATAACAATATGAGAAGATAAAATTAAAAGAAGTATTACAGAAATCAAAGGAGCTGCAATTTTGTGTTTAAGAATTCTGTTTAAGGCCTGACGGCGGTAATCAAGAATTATTACTGTAAAAATAAGTGAAGCTATTGTGATTATAATAAAAAACAAAATATCAGAAGAGTCAGCAATTCCCTTTCCGGCTGCATCAAAGTGCCAGGCAAGTGAAAAATAATTCAATAAGGCAGATGAATAAGTAAAGCTTGTATAGGCCGGAATAAGATGAATAATATTTGTAATAATAAGTACAAGGGAAGAAAGTGCAAAAGAAAGGGCTGGTGATGTAAAAAAGGCTGATATAAAAAGTGTAAAGGAAAGACCTGCTAAAGAATAAAATATAAGAACAATAATAGAGCAAATTAAAGCCGGTTTATCCAGTGAACCAAAACGGCTTACTGCAAAAGGAATAAGCATTGATGTAAAAATTGTAAAAAGACAGGCTGTAAAAGCTGTCAGAAGTTTTGAAAATACAATGGTGAAATGTCCGTAAGGTAAAGTAAGGTCTGTCTGACAAAAAGGATTAAAGGAAACAAGAAGAGGAAAATACAAAATATTCAGGGTAGAAAGAATTAAAAAAAATCCCTGCAGGTCACTTGTCCCTGCTGCTGTAAAAAATCTTGAACTTAGGAAAAAATAAATGGCTGCAAAAATTACATAGAGGGCATTTGTAAAAAAGAAAACAGGACTGATGAGAAAATGATAAAGATTATATTTAAAAAGAGATTTCATTTTTTAAGACTCTTCTCCTGTGCATTTAAGAAAAGCTTCTTCAAGATTTGTTGAAGCAGTATTTTTTAACAATTCTTCGATAGAACCAGAGCAGCTTACCCTTCCGTCTTTTAAAATGTAAAGCCTGTCACATAAAAGTTCAGCTTCTTCTATATTGTGGGTAGAAAAAATTATCGTCTTGTCAGCTGAAAGTTTTTTTATTTCTGTACGCAATCTTTTAGCCTGCAGGGGATCAAGTCCTCCTGAATATTCATCAAGTACTAAAACCTTTGGGTTACAGCATAATGCCCTGGCAAGATTTACTCTCTGTGTATATCCTTTTGACAGGGCAGAAATCTTAAAATTAAGAATGTCCTTAATATCAGTAATCCTGATGCTTTCAGTTATATATTTTCCCCGTTCACTTACAGTGTTAATATAAAGGCTGGAAGTCAGATGGAGGATTTCTTTTACAGTCATGTTCTTTTCGAGAATGGGACTTTCACAAACGTAGCCTGTAATTTTTCTTATGGAAGCTCCATCCTCATAACCTTCAACACATACACTGCCCTCCGTTGGATATTGGAAGGCACATATACACTTTATGAGGGTCGACTTACCTGCTCCGTTTTTTCCAAGAATTCCTGTTATCTGTCCTTTGTCTGCATAAAAATTTATTTCAGAACATGCAGTTTTTTTCTGATGATTTTTCTGTGAATAAATTTTTGTAACATTAACAAGTTCTACTGAATGGCCGGCCATGTTTAATCTTCATAAGGTATTTCAAAATGCATCCGGTCCTTGGTAAGAATTGTTCCCGGATAAACTTCCCTGGCCTGAGAAGCAAGAAGTTCCAGATCCTTGTCTGTATAACGGGGACTGTAATGGATTAAGGCCATTTTTTTTGAACCTGAGTCTCTTGCAATTACAGCACTCTGTCTGGAAGTCATATGCTTTTTTTCTCTTGCCTGGTCTGCACAGTCATCGGCAAACATTCCTTCACATATAAGAAGATCCGAACCTTTTACTTCTTTAGCTATTGAAGGAAGGTACATTGTATCTGTAACAAAACTGAATTTTCTTCCGCTTCTTGCTTTTCCTACAACCTGCTGGGGTTTTATTTCTACACCCTCTGAATTAATAACACTTTCGCCTTTCTGAAGTTTTCCCCATAAAGGGCCTTTAGGAATTTTAAGTGCTTCTGCAGCTTCAGGATTAAATTCACCTGGTCTGTCCAGTTCTTCAAGGGTATAACCAACACAAACTTTTGTATGTTCAAGAGGAAAAGCCCTTACGTAAAAGCCGTCGCCTTCATAAACTACACAAGGGGCTGTAATTTCTTTTACAACAATAGGATAGTTGATATACATATCCAGAACTTTTCTTGATGTTTCTATGTATTCAGCAATTTTTGGAGGACCAAAGATGTAAAGGGGTTCAGTCCTGTCTACCTGAGCAGAAAGCATAAGGATACCGGGAAGTCCGGTTACATGATCTGCATGTGTATGTGAAACAAATATTGCATTTATTTTTTTCCATTTTAAATTAAGACGCTTAAGAGAAACCTGAGTTCCTTCTCCTCCGTCAAATAAAAATAAATCTCCGTCCCGGCGTAAAAGTACCGAAGTAAGGTGTCTGTATGGTAATGGCATCATACCGCCGCACCCTAACACAAAGGCTTCCATATTCATAATGCAAAAACTTTACCCGAAAAAAGCCTTTTCTTCAACAAGAGTTTTCTTTATAATTAGCACTCAAATTGATGATTTAATTTCTTTCGGGAGGGAATATGATCTGGTTAATCGGTTCCAAGGGTATGCTGGGAAGTGAAATAGCCCGTATCCTTACACAAAAAAATATTCCATGGATTGGCAGTAATAGTGAAGTTGACATAACAGATGCAAATGCCCTTAATAATTTTGCCGACAGTAATGATACTTCTGCAAGACAGACAGGTAAATCAGTTTCTTCCGGTCGTGTTCCAGGCAAAATAACCTGGGTAATTAACTGTGCAGCCTATACTAATGTTGATAAGGCAGAAGAAGAAAAAGAACTGGCTATGAAAGTTAATGGCGAAGGTGCCTTAAATATTGCCAGAACAACAAGAAGAATTGGTGCAAAGCTTATTCATATTTCTACAGACTTTATTTTTGACGGAGCAAAAAAATCTCCCTATACGGAAGAAGATATTCCCTGCCCCCTTAATTCATACGGTAAAAGCAAGGCTTATGGAGAGGAATGCGTTACCAGTGAAATTACAAGGTATTATTTAATCCGCAGCGGCTGGCTCTATGGCTTTAACGGAAAAAATTTTGTTTACACAATGACTAACCTTATGAAAAACAATCCCTCTGTAAAGGTTGTTAATGATCAGACTGGCACTCCTACAAGCTGTATAAATCTTGCAGCATTTATTTATAAAATTATTGAAACTTCAGATAAAGCTGCAGGTCTTTTTGGAAAAAAATCTGCCCTTCCTTACGGAATATATAATTTTTCTGACGGTGGTGAATGCAGCTGGTTTGATTTTGCAAATGAAATATACAGAATCGGAAAAAAGCATTCCCTGATTCAAAATGACTGTGAAGTAAAACCTTGTACTTCCCTTGAGTTTGAATCAATAGCAGAACGCCCTTCTTATTCTGTTCTGGATAAAAGCCTTATACAAAAAGAACTGTCCATTAAACTTCCGTCCTGGCAGGATAGTCTTGAACAGTTTATGAAAGATAAGAGATTTTCATGCAATTAATCTGGTAAAGAGATTTTTTATCAGTTTTATACAATTATTAAATAAAAAAAAGTGCATCACTTAAAGCTTTATATTAATCTGGCTTTTAAGTGGTGCACTTTTTTATTTAGCATTCGCTGCTTTCAGAAATAAAGCAGGCAATACCTTCTGTAATGTAAAGCTTGCGGAGTTTTACAACTATAGAATAAATCTTTTCTGCTTCTTCTTCACTGCAGAAAATTATGTACATAATGTTAAGCTGGGGCCATACTGAATCACCAAGGTGAGGATTAGAACAGCCTGCTCCCATTACAGGATTGATCTTTGTAAATTTCTTTCCTACTCCTGCATCAAGAAATTCCTGAGTAAAATCTTCTTCAAGAGCCTGGGAACAAACGATTTCAACTCTGCGGCATTTTTTTGTTTCCATCTTAGTATCCTCCATTCATTCTGTCATAGGATTCCAGTTTCTGCTGATCCTTTAAGGCTTTCTTTGCTGCTCTTCTCTGGGCTTTTTTAATCCTGCGGTTGTTGATGATATAGTAAATTGTAGGCATAAGGAACAAAGTCATAATTGAACCAAAGGTCATACCACCAAATACTGTAAGTGAAATTGGCTGCATGGAAGCTGAACCTTCACCAGGGAAGAATGCCATAGGCATAAGTGAAATAACTGTTGTTAAAGTAGACATAAGAATAGGACGAAGACGGTTTTTTGCTGCTTCAACACAGGCATCCATTAATTCATAACCACGCTTTCTGAGAAGGTTTGTATAGTCTACAAGAACGATACCGTTGTTTACGATTGTTCCGATAAGTACCAGAACACCCATAATTGTAATAACGTTAAGCTGAGTTCCAGTAAGGGCGTAGATTGCAATTACACCAATAAATGAAAGTGGAATTGTAAGAATTACGATAAACGGATCTACAAGGGATTCAAACTGTGATGCCATTACTACAAATACAAGAATAGCAGCCATAAGCATAATTACACCAAAGGCTGTAACAGCTTCAATAGTATCTTCAAATGCACCACTAAAAGAAATAAGAACAGAGTCATCCTTAGGAATATTATCGTTAATCAGTTTTGATATATTACTTTGAACAACGTCAAGGGAAAGTCCCATAACTGGAGTTGCACTGATTGTAATCTTACGAGACTGATTTTCACGCTTAATGGTTACAGGTGATTCGTTCTGTTCATAATGAGCAAAGCTTGAAAGTGGTATTCTTTGTCCCTGAGAGTTGATTACAGAAAGCTGATCAAGGTCAGTAAGCTTTGTCTTATCCTTTTCTGAAAGCTTAACAATAACATCGATATCATCACCATTGTATGTATAACGGCTGGCTGTTGTACCATTAATTGCTGCAGAAATTTCTGCACCAACATTGTAAATGTTTAAGCCAAGTTCATACATGCGGTTTCTGTTTACAATGATTTCTGCCTGTGGAAGACCATCTTCCTGATCAGAAGTAACTTCAGTTACCCATTCACCACCCTTTTCCTTAAGAAGCTTTTCTATAGCAATTCCTGTCTCACGGAGAGTTGTAAGGTCATCACATTTAACATCAATGGAAATACCGGAAGAACCTACACTGTTCATGTTGGTAGAGAATGAAAGTTTTGCACCAGGATAGTCATTAAAGAATTTGCGTAGCTTTTCTTTAGCTGATTTATCATTATCCCATCCTGACTTACGTTCTGGTTCAGGATAAAGAGTAAAGGTAATTGCACCTTCATTTGTTGAAGAACCTGCAGACATTACGCTTGTTCCACCAACTGTTACAGATGTATATTTAACTCCTTTAAGAACCTGAAGGGCTTTCTGTTCAAACTGTTTTACAGTAGCTTCTGTTGCTTCAAGAGTTGATCCCTTAGGCAGTTCAAAAGTTACACCTACAGAAGTTGAGGCACTTTCCGGCATAAAGATAAAACCAATTGCTTTTATGGAAGCCATGCTTGCAACAAATACTACAATAAGAATTGCAATGAAAGTTTTTCTGTGATTAAGAACAATCTTTACACCTTTGGCATAGGCATTATCCAGCTTAAGGAAGAAATTATTGAATGCTTTGTTAATGCCGTAACTGATTCCTGAACCTTCTGTTGTGATTTTATCAATCTTGAGGAAGGAAGAAGACAGTACCGGTACTAAAGCCATGGCAACGATGAGGGAACATGATAATGAGAAAATAATTGTCCATGCCAGGTTATCAAACATCTGTCCCATAATTCCCAGTTTGCTCTTGAATAAAAGCATTGGAAGGAAGATACATATAGATGTAAGGGTACTTGATGTAATTGAAGAAATCATTTCCTGAGAACCAAGAATGGCAGCAACTGTAAGTTTTGCATCCCTCTGTCTGTAGGCATAAATATTTTCCAGAACTACAATGGAGTTATCTACAAGCATACCGATTCCAAGAAGAAGTCCTGCAAGAGAAATCATGTTGATTGTAATTCCCTTAAAATACATAAGCATAAGGGTTACAAAAACAGAAATAGGAATACTTAAACCGATGATGAATGTACTCTTAAATGAGCGAAGGAATACAAAAAGAACGGCAATAGCAAGAAGAGCTCCTGTAACAACTGACTTTACTACTTCCCAGATTGTTTGTTCGATAATGTCTGTTGTATTGTAAGTTTCTACAATTTTAATATCGTCCGGAAGTTCAAGCTTAAGTTTTTCAAGGGAATTGCGGACATTTTTTGCTGCAGTAACGGAATTTTTTCCACTCTGCTTCTGAATGTTAAGCATTACACACGGACTTGAATCAAGAAAAGCCAGTGTACTCTGATTTTTATAACCTTCATAAACATCTGCAACATCACGAAGTCTTAAAGTTACAATGTCAGGTGCTGACATTGAATTAACTATTTTTGCCTTGTAGGAGATAACTGTATTCTTTAAATCTTCAAGGCTCTGGTATTTACCATTTGTTTTAATAATGTAATTTTTTTCTTCACTGGAAATTGTACCACCTGAACTCTGAATGTTCTGGGCTCCAATCATCTGTGCAACCTGACTGATGGAAAGTCCATAAGCTTCAAGTCTGTCTCTTGGAATTTCTACGTTTATTGATTTTTCTTTTCCACCGATTACGTTTGCAGAAGCAACACCATCAAGCTGTTCAAGGCGGGGCTGAATTACATCTTCTGCATATGCCCTTAATTCTTCAGGAGTTCGGTTTCCCTGTATAGTAAGCATCATGATTGGCATCATGGATGGGTCCATCTTAATTGTAATAGGTGAAGATGCATCATCAGGAAGATAACTTCGCACCATATCTATTTTATCTCGAATTTCATTTGCGGCAGAATCAAGGTTTACCCCATAATTCAATTCAAGAATAATAAGGCTGAGTCCTGACATAGACTGGGACTGAAGCTTTTTAAGACCACTAAGACCAGAGAGGGAACTTTCAAGGGTTCGTGTAAGACTCTGCTCTACTTCTTCAGGACCTGCATTAGGGTAAGTTGTATAAACAACCATATAAGGCAGTTCCATATCAGGGTACATATCAACAGGAAGACTGAAAGTACAATAAATACCCATTGCAATCATAACGATAAAAACCAGTAATGTAGTTACAGGTTTTCTTACGCATTTTTCAGAAAATGTCATCATTACTCTCCGTTTACAGTAGAAAGAATATTAACAGAAACACCGTCATTAAGAAGTGTCTGTCCCTTAACAATGATAATATCATCTGCAGAAAGTCCTTCTGTTATTTCTGTATTATTGTCAACAGTGATACCTTTTTTGATGCTTACCATTTTTACATATTTAGATTTGTCATTTGATTTTTCTGTATCAAGGATAAATGCATAAGGTATGCCATCTCTTGTTACAATTGAACTTTCAGGTACAACAATTGCATTTCTGATACTGTCAGTAATAAGGCGAACCCTTGCGTACATACCAACTTTTATAAGGCTGGATTTTTCTGTAATCCTGAGTTTAATCTGTTCTGTGCGGGATGTTGTATCAAGAACCGGACTTACTTCAAAAACAGTTGCGGAAAATTCTTCTGCAGGGTATGAGTCAAATGTAAGGACTGCTTTCTGTCCTTTTGAAACACGGCTGATAAATCTTTCAGGAACATTTACCTTGATTTCAAGATCATCAGTATTGCTGATTTTTGCAATTGACATTGAAGGTGCAACCATTGTTCCTACTGTTGGTGCAAAGGATGTAAGTCTTCCTGCAATAGGAGCTTTTACAGGAGATTCACTGTAAACATATCCAGGACGGCTGGCATCTACATAACAGATAATCTGGTCTTTCTTTACCATATCACCAATGTTTACCTTTATGCTTGAAATCTTTCCGTTAACGTCAGGAAGAACATCAACAGCATTTACTGAATCAACGTCACCGCCAAATTCAAGATAATTATCAAGATTTCCCGGCTTTATTTTATAAGCATTTACAGCATAGGTTATTTCATTTTTTTCATCATTTGCTGCAGCGGCTTTTTTTGAACATGAAGAAAGTCCAAAACATGAAAGGATAACTGCAGTTGTGAATAAAGCAGATTTACTGATTGAATTTTTTTTCATTTTATTCTCCTTTACGGGTTAAAGTTGTATTTAATGTATTTTCAAGATCAAGCAAGGCTGAAATATAATTGTATTTCTGATTTGCCAGTCCAAGTTTTGCCTGGTTAAGTGAGCTTTCAGCATCCCTTAAATCAAGAAGTTCTGTAGTTCCGCTTCTGTAAGCTTTAAGTGTTGCATCATAAGCTCTTTGAGCCAGAGTAATGTTTCTGCTCATGTTTTCGATCTGCGCCTTTGATTCTACAAGAGTATCTACAGCTTTTCTTACCTGTACTTTCTGGTTTTCTGAAAGCAGTTCCCTGTTTAAGGCCAGCTGTTTTTTTACCTGCTTAAGGTCTTTTGCCTGCTGCTGGTTAGTAGACCATGGAAGAATATTTGTAAGGTTCCATGCAACAGTAAGGCTTAATGAACCGGAGTCGTACCACATGTCATCCTTACCTAAATCATCCATAAAACTGAAAGCTTTTCCCATATAGGCAGGCTGCCAGGAATAGTTAATGCTTAAAGCCGGAAAGTAAGTTGCCAGTGTAAGTGTTTTAAGTCCAAGATCTGTAAGGTGCATGTTTTCCTGAAGGGACTGCATGTCCAGTGCTGAATATCCGTACATGGAAATTAATTCATCATAATTAACATCTACATATTCAGGTTCAATACTGCCTTCAAGAATAATGTCTGTTCCAACTGGAAGACCTATAAGAAAAGCCAGCATATCAAGGGACTGCCTGTAGCTTCTCTGAGCCTGTTCAACTTCCGGTTTCTGGTTTTCATAAGTTACCTGAGCCTGAAGAAGTGCCAGTTCAGGAATAATACCGTTTTTATAGTTTGCCTCTGCCTGCTCTGCTCTTTTACGGGCATTTTCAAGACTTGTTTTCTGAATATTAAGGCTCTGGTTCTGAAGAAGGAGACCATAAAAAATTTTCTTTATATTGATTTCCGTATCTCTCTTTGTCTGTTCCCAGGTAATTTTCTGAAGTTCGTAGTTTGCATGGCTCTGCATGATTTTACCTATGTAAGCCGGTGTGAAAGTCCATCCAAAAGAAAAACCTCCTACTACAGCCCAGCGGGATTCTTCATCAGGAAAATCAGTAATACCTGTTAAGGCTGCAGTGCTTGGTGAATACTCTGTAGAGCGGTTCATTGTTCCTGTAAGAGACATGGAAGGTAAAAAGACATTCCAGCTGTTGGAAGAAGCTCTCTTTTTCATTTCCAGATCTATATCTGCACTTTTAAGACTCCTGCTGTTTTCCATTGCATACTCAACAGCTTTATCAATAGTTAAAGTTACCGATTGTTCGGAAACTTTATTCTCTGCCATAATTAAATTTGTTCCTGCTGTAATCATAAGCAGGACTGCAGCTGAAATTGCTTTCAACTTCATTTTATACCCCCATTAAGATTAATTTTTATTTTAATTCCCTCTTCTATCATGAAAAATAATTCCCTGATTGAGGCTCTTATTAAATCCACTGAAAGATTGTGTTTTTTACCATGAGCGAGAGTGAAAACTGGTATTACAAATATCCAGTTTGTAATAGTCTGTCCATTTTTACTTTTAAAACCTAAATCAGGTATTTTTTCAAAAAGTGGATTCTTTCTGAAAAAATCTTCTGTAACCTGATCAAGATTAAAATTTTCTTCCCTACAAATACTTTGACCAAAATTTTCAGTCAGCTGCAGCCATTGAAACACGTTAATAAGCTGAGGCCTTGCATTAAGATACTCAAGGGTACTCGACAATATTAAAAAAAGTCTCTCTTCCTTAGTTACAGCAAAAGCCTGATTTTCTATAACTGTATAAAGCAGGGTATCAAGTTCCTTAAATATAAGCTTCTGGAACATTTCATTTTTATTTGAAAACCAGGTATAAAGACTGCTTTTTGCCATTCCAAGTTCACTGGCAATCTGTTCAATCGTTACATTTTTAGAACCATATTTTTTAATTGCTGAATTAAGGGCAACAATAATTCTATCCGGAGCTTCAAGTCCGGAAACTGCATTTCTGGTAATATTTTCAAGTTCAGTAAATCTTATGGAAGATATGGATGGAGATGTATTTCCAAGACCGTTAAGGATAAAAACTGAAACTCTCTGATAAAACTCCTGGTCACTTAAGGTGCAGCTGTTTTCTTTCTTTTTAGTGGATACAAAGGAAATGATTGTTGCCAGTGAAAAAATATTTGTAATGTAAAAGTCCAGTTTGTTAATGCTCCCGTCATTGTTAAGAAGGGAATCAAAGCTTCTTGAACCTCTTTTTTTCATTTCAATAATCAGGTTATCCTGGCATGTTTCGGAATTCATTAAAAGATAGAAGGTAACATATTCTGTTTTTTTATCTACAAACTCTATGATAAGTGAGAAAGCTTTTTCGGCTTGTCCCTCTGCCATGTACTTTTCATAAATCTTAAAAACGTTAAAAAAGGAGTCATAAACTATCCTGAACATTTCATTTTCAAGAGATTCCTTGTCCTTAAAATGTCTGTAAATAGCTGTTTTAGAAATACCTGTTCTTTTTGCAATATTACTTAAAGATGCTTTTGAAAAACTCTCTGAATAAAGAGCAAAGGCAGCTGAGATGATTTTTTCTTTTGTGTCCGTATTACGGGAAAATGATAATTTTTCTGACATATTTAAGTTACCGAACAATCGGTAACTTAAATCTAATTCAAGTATTTCTTATTGTCAATACTTTATTAAATTTTTTTACATATCTGCATAAGTCTGAACGGAATCTTCAAGGTGTTCGATTTTAATTCCAACAGCCTTAAACATTTCCATAGAGTCAGCTTCGTCATGGTAGTGTTTTTCACAAACTACCCTTTTTATTCCGCAGTTAATTATAAGCATGGCACAGGTTCTGCAGGGGGTCATTTTGCAGTAAAGGGTTGCTCCGTCAATTGCAATACCTCTTTTTGCAGCCTGACAGATTGCGTTCTGTTCTGCATGTACTGTTCTGACACAATGGTTTGTAATTGATCCGTCTGCATGTATTGATTTTCTAAAAAGATGCCCTACTTCATCACAATGAGGCAGGCCGGCAGGACTTCCTACATAGCCTGTAACAAGAATCTGGTTATCTTTTGCAATGACACAGCCGCTTCTTCCCCTGTCACAGGTTGCCCGTTTTGCAATGGTTCTGCAAACTTCCATAAAGTATTCATCCCAGGTAGGACGTACATATTTTTCTTCACTCATATAAATGAATATAACCCGATTTTTACATTTTCCGGAAGAGATATAGAGAAAATTTTTTTAGGGACTTAAATTTTTATACAAAAACAGATTTAAAATAAAAAAAGCTTCTGATTACTCAGAAGCTTTAGAGCGGCAGAAGGGAGTCGAACCCTCGTCTCCAGCTTGGAAGGCTGGGGTAATGAGCCGTTATACGACTGCCGCGTTGATGTTTAAGACTATATGCTTTTGACAAAAAAAAGTCAATATGAAAACCAAAAAAAAAGTAAATTTTTTTTAATTTATTTCCAGAACCATACAGGCTGCCTTTGCTGCTTCCTGCTCTGCACTCTTTTTGGATTTTCCCTTAACAGGACCATATATTGTATTTCCCAGTTTTACCTGAACTTCAAATGTTTTATCACAATCCGGTCCTGAAGTACGGAGGAGTTCGTATACAGGAGTTTTCCTGCATTTTTTCTGATAATATTCCTGTAAAATTGTTTTGTAATCCTTGTGACCTGTGTTAGTTTGAACTTTTCTTATTTCTGGAACAATAAGCATATCAACCAGTTTTTCTGCACTTTTATAACCTGAATCCAGATAAAGGGCTCCAAAAACAGCTTCTACTGCATCTGCAAGAATTGCTTTTTTCTGTCTGCCACCTGTCATTTCTTCACCTTTTCCAAGTACAAGGAGTTTATCCAGGTGCATTTTTTCTACAGCGATAGGTGCAAGGGTCTGTTCACTTACAACATTGGATTTAATTTTTGCAAGGTCCCCTTCTGCATTATTTTCCATGTCACCGTATAAAAAAGCTGCTGTAGCAAGACCAAGAACACTGTCTCCAAGAAATTCCAGCCTTTCATTGTTTTTTGATTTATAAGCTTTATTTTCGTTTGAATAGGATCTGTGGGTAAGAGCCAGGTCCAGAAGGCTTAAATCGTGAAATTTTATTCCAAGATTGTGGCAGAATTTTAACAGTTCATTCTTTCTTTCCTGAGTAAGGGTACTTTTGAATTGTAATAAATAATCTCTTTTCATGGTGTATAAACATTATAATTCATTTAAAATAAAAAAAACACAGTATGAAAATACTGTGTTTTATCTAATGACCTTCAGTTCACTTATTTCTGTGATTTGATGTAGTCATAGGCATCTTTTACAGTTTCAAATTCATTTGCTTTGTCATCTGGAATCTGTACGCCCATTTCTTCTTCAATAGCATAAACAAGTTCATAAGTATCAAGACTGTCTGCTCCAAGATCACCACGGAATGAAGATTCCAATGTTACTTTTGCTGGATCAATTTCAAGTTTTTCAGCAATAAGCTTCTGCATTTTTTCGAACAATTCGTCCATTTTTTTGCTCCTAAAGATTTTTTTAGCCGTTAACTTCTGGTGTGATCACCTGACGTCCACGATAGAAACCGCATTTCTGACATACATGATGCTGCAAAACAAGGTTTCCACAGTTGCTGCATTCAACAAGATGTGGAGTATCAAGATGCATGTTCACGCCTCTTCTTCTTTTAGTAACAGCTTTTGAAGTTTTTGATCTAGGTACTGCCATAATATATCCTCGCTATAAATTTTAGTTATCTGTGTATAACGTTTCAGATACTACAACAGAATACTAAATCATGTCAAGAATTATACCCTCATTTTGGAATATGTCAATTATTTTTTATTAACAATTTGTCAAATTTTGTCATTTTGTCAAAAAAAAACTAGAGCTTATTCCTGTATTTTTCCTTAAGGGCTTTTTCAACTGCGGGAGGAACCATAAGACTTATGTCACCTCCAAGTTTGGCAACTTCCTTAATGCTGCTGCTCCTTATAAGAAAGTACTTCTGTTCCGTCGGCATAAAGAGGGTTTCTACTTCACTGTCCAGGGAACGGTTCATAAGTGATAAGTCAAATTCATAAGAAAAATCCACTGTATTGCGGATTCCCCTGAGAAGAACTTTAGATCCTGCTTTTTTGCAGTAATCAACAACAAGACCGTCCCATTTATGTACAGTTACATTTCTGAAATTTTTTGTGAGTTCCTTAAGTAAAGAAAAACGTTCTTCTTCGGAAAAGAGTGTTTTTTTATCCGGATTGACAGAGATAAGTACATCTATGTTGTCAAACAGAAGGCTTGCCCTTTCTATAAGGTTGAGATGTCCGTATGTTGGCGGATCAAAGGTTCCTGGAAATACTGCTTTGGACATGTAATTATTCCTTCTTTTTCATATATATAGTTATAAAGGAATATTAACAGATGAAAATAGCTTCTACAATATAAAATTGACGGAAATCTGTAATAGTTGTAAACTTAAAAGTATGAAAAAGAATATTTTTAAAACAATGACACTGCTTCTCTGTACTGCAGGATTTTTCTTCTCCTGTGCAAGTTCCGGTCAGGATGCAGCAGAGACTGTTGATAATGTTCAGCAGGCAGCAGAAAATGTTGTTTCCCGCGATGATGAATATCAGCGTTCAAAAGGTGATGTTGATGTTACTGAAGAGGAATTCAACAACGATAAAAAACAGATTCTCATCATAATTTCAAAGCTTGAACAGGTTATGGCTGATATGGATTATGAAAGCTGGTATACTTATCTTGATGAAGAAAGTATTGAATACTGGTCAAAATCCGGAAACCTTAAGCGTGCAGCAGGCAGACTTCCTGTTAAGGGTCTCAGGTTAAATTCCCTTAAGGATTATTTTAAGTTTGTATTTGTACCAGCCCGTGCAGGCCGTACGATTGATGAAATCCGTTATGAAACAAAAGATCTTGTAAAGGTTGTTCAGTTCCAGGAAGATACCGATACTATCTATTATAATTTTAATCGTCTTGATGGAAAGTGGAAATTACATCTTCCTTCACTTGATGATTGATTTATTCAGTTTTTTACTATAGAATAATGTGAGATATTTTGGAGGACCACATGAAAGTGTCTAAGATTTTGTGCGGAGTAGTGTTCGCACTTACAGCAGCTTGCCTTGCAGCACAGGAATCAGGTAAACGTTCAGAAACAACAGTAGAACAGGACTACCTCTCTAATGTAGAGGATGCAATTATAACAGAACTTGCAGCATCAGATGATTATGACAGCAAGCTTGTTGCTTTGGAGTATCTTGAAAATGCTGTTTCTGCAGGCCGTGCATCTCCTGATATGGTAGCTGCCCTTGACAGCCTTGCCGGAGAAGGAATCAACAAACTTTCAAGAACAAATGGCCGTGTTATGAATAATTTCCCTGATATCAGGGCTAAAGCATGTGACCTTCTTGGAGAAATTCCAACTGAAGCTTCAAAGAATACTCTTGTTGGAATTGCATCAGAAGATAAAGAACCAATGGTTGTTACAGCAGCTATTCGTTCTTTAGGAAAAATTGGTATTAACGAAAATGATGAGGTTGTGAGCACAATCGAATTTATTCACAGAAAATATGCAGCGCTTAACCCTACAAGTTCACTTGCACTTGAAATCTTAAATGCATATGAAAGTCTTGCTCCAACTGTACAGGATAAGTCAGCAATGATTCAGTCTATTTCTGAAATTGCAACAAATTATCGTTATGTAACACCAGTACGCCAGAAGGCCTTGAATCTTCTGCGTTCAATGCAGAGCGGAAGTTCTTCATCTAATAATTCTAAATAATTCAGTTTCATACTGAATAAAATAAGCCTTTGCATTAAACAAATTCCTCAATGCAAAGGCTTTTTTTTTCTTTTCATTTAATTTTTTTTTGAGAGATACGGGATTCGAACCCACAGTCTTCGGCTCCGGAGGCCAACGCTTTATCCAGTTAAGCTAATCTCCCCTGATTTTTACAAAAGATATCTGTTTATATTGAAATAGTCAATTCTCTGTTTTTTTTAACCTTTTTCTCTTTACTAAAATATTCTATTATAATTCCTATGAATAAAATAATTCTTGCGTCTTCCTCTCCCAGAAGAAAGGAACTTCTTGAACGCACTGGGATACC
>NZ_JAILGZ010000048.1 GCF_024696245.1 Treponema sp. | reverse complement strand
CGGCTCGTTATTTATATTTCTAAGCAGTTCAATTTTTTCATCAACATAAGAATTTTGTGAATAATCTATAGCCAGAGCAGAATCTTTCTTCAATTCAATTTTTTCAATCTCGAAAGAAAAATCCTTTTCCCAGCCATTCTTACCATTTTCTGTAGCCCACTTGTTTTGAATTAAAAGCTGGCTATAGCCCTTACCCTGTGGGATAAGCATTTCAAAAGAGGATGATTCAGCCAGCACATCCTGCCTGTCTCCTCCATAAGTTCTGTAGCCCCCTCTCTTGGTAAAGAAAGCAATTACATTTTCTTCATCATTTTTTAGCTTTGTACCCTTATAAGTGATTATTGCTTTTTGATAATCTGCAATCTTAATATTCTTGTCTGCAGGCTCCCAAACAAAGCCTTCATGATTCTTAGCTTTATTAAAAGAAATTTCATTTGTCTCTAATGGAATTGGCCTTCCTTCTGCATCATCCCATTCGATGGTAAAGGTTGGCCTTTCCACGGTATAAGCCTTATCACTTTTTGTGACAATGTTATACTCAATTTCTTCTTCCGGCTCTTCATCAACATCATCACCATTCTCTTTATCAACATCATCACCATTCTCTTTATCATCAGAAAGAACTTTCTTAAGTGTGAGTGAAAGGACGTTTCTTCCTTCTTTAATTGGTCTCGGATCAGATTTACCTGAATAAAGCACTTTCTTTACATTTTCTTCTTCAACAAAAATTTCTGCCTGAGCATAAAGTTCGGTTCCAAGAGGAATTTCTTCAAAAGTAAATTCCGCAGTTTTGCTGGAAGCATCCACATCTTTAATTTCTGATTGTTCAACGCCGGCTGTGCCAATCAGTTCAACGGAAATTTTTAGATTTTCCATATCGCTTAAAGCCAAACGTGCCATGTTTAATTGAAAGTTAATTTCTGCATTTGATGTAGATTCAAGATGAGAACACGCTGCAAAAATCATAAGCAGACCAGCAAATCCTGCCGCTTTAATTTTTGAATTGAAGTTCATAAAAGGGCTCCAAATAAAGTTGTGTTTTGACTATAAAATTATAATATGAGCTATAAGCATTTGTAAACACAGAAATTTTTATATTATAATGATTTAAAAAGGCGTAAAAAATGATAATCGATTTTCACACTCACTTAGATTTTTATAGTGATAAACAAGTACATAAAGATTTACAAAACTTTTCGGGAGCCATTATGGCAGCTTCGGTAGATGAAAAAAGCTACCTGAAAAATCGCCAGATAGCAAAATGGACCGGCGAAAATGCAAAAAAGAGCCTGGTAATCCCCACCTTTGGCATTCACCCTAATGCTGCTGACGAAAACGCCCCTCTTTTAGATGACCACACAATAGTAAAACGCTTTCAAAGCTATATGGAGCGACCCACAATAATCGGTGAAATTGGTATGGATTTTTGCTGGTCTGAATGTAAGGCAGAAAATCAGGAAAAAGTTTTCCGTTTTTTTCTGGAATACTGCCACAAAAATCACAAAGCCTGTGTGATTCACACAAAAGATGCCGAAGAACAAATTGCCGATATTCTTACCGACTACCCAAATGCCAGGCCAATAATCCACTGGTACGACGGGCCGGAAGAAATTTTCCGTGAATTTATCCGACGCGGCTACCCACAGACCTTTGGCGTGGAAAGTATACGTTCCAGCCACATACAAAATCTGCTAAAACTCACCCCGCACCACCTTCTCCTTGCCGAAACCGACAATCCCGATTCAGAAATCTGGCTGGGCGGCACTAGAAACGACATTGCACTTATTCAAAAGGTTTACCAGGATTTAGCAGGCCTCCTAAAAATCCCCCTTTCAGAAGTGGAAAAGCAGATAGAAAAAAACGCCCGCACTTTCCTTGGGAAAACCTTGTAGGAATTTTCCTTGACAGCACCACTTCAATAACTCATACTAGTATGTAAGAAAAAAAGTTTTATATGGGAGAGTTTACATGTCTAAGTTTCTCAAATCTGTCTGCACTTTAGCATTATTAATCACATCAATTTCATTATTTTCTTGCTCTGCAAAGGGTAGAAAAAATCTAACTCCGGTAAATATTAAGGCAATTGAAGTAGAAAAAGACGACTACACCTACAAAATAGACCCCCGCCTTGAACTTTTGTTAATAGGTTTAAGACTTGCAGAAAATCCGTTTTTTTATAATAACGTCTATGGCAGCAATGAATATGTTTCTTCTGTAGATTCCTTCTTCGACAAACATAAAGAGCACAGCTTTGTAAAATCACTAAAAAATTTGAATAAGCTAAAAGATTTCCGTCTGGAAGCCATTTTAAGTCTGGCCAATTACATTTCTGAAGATTTTACACAAATAAATTTTCCAGATAATAAATGCCCTGCCTACATAAAAGATGTCTGGAAAAATACAAATTTCAAAAAATTGATTTCAGAAATGAACGATTTTGCCCTTACAAGCAAATACGACCGCTTTCTTCTGGTACACGATGCAGATATAAAAAAGGCACTTTACGATGCCCGAGAATTCTTTACAGTGAATGAAGACTTTCTGCCATATCTTCAGGAACTTTTCTCTACAAAAGAAAAGCCCCTTGAAATAAACTTTTGTGTAACCCCACTTCTTGCCGGACGCTTTATGGTTTTGCCTGCAAGCACAAGTCTTTTATTCAGTCCATATTACAGTTATAATTCAAGCAATGATATTTATTTCATTAATTACTATATAGAATCTATTGCCTACCGGCTTATTTATGATAATTGGGAAAAACTTTCCGCACCGGCAAATGCCTACATCAAAAAGTTGTATCAACAGACACAAAATCCTAATAAAATTACTGATTTTATCTGCCAGTCTACAATTGCAAATGTAATTTCTATATCTACTTTACTCGACTACATTGAGGAATATGCAGATGAAGAAGAATATGACCAGTTTAGAAATTACATTTTCAATGAAGAAATCTACAAACCATACATGCCTTTCTATACTCAACTTTTGGAATTTTTTGAAAACCGTCAGGCCTACCATAATTTCTATGATTTCTTTGACCAGAATATGATTAAAATACTGGAAACTCTGTAAAAAAACTACTGCTGGAGCAAAAAAAATGAAGAAACGCCACCTCTTTTGGATTATACCAACAGCCATAATCAGCCTTGTTCTGATTTTATTAATCACTTATGTAAGCATTCAGGTTAATTACCCGGACGGTTACAAGCCAACCTTTTATAAATCAAAGAACAAACCTAATCTTACCCAAAAAGAAATGCAGGAAGATTTAGATTATCTAAAATATTACTTAAAAAATGCCTACATTGGTTATGCTCAGCTGC
>NZ_JAILGZ010000035.1 GCF_024696245.1 Treponema sp. | reverse complement strand
AATTAATGGCACTGTTACTGTAAAAAACTATATTCACGGAAGATACTCCGGCTTTATTTTTCTAAGGGCATTAAAAAGATGTTCCTTAAGAATTCTGTCACCACCAGTAAGATACTCAAGCTTATCCCTGGCAGCCTTACGGCCACTGTTGTCCTGATAATTACAGGTACAGGTAAAGCCAAAGTATCCCATTTCCTTAGCACGTTCAATAATTACATCTTCCGGCGTATAGCACAAAGGCCTGATTAAAGTAACAGGAAAATTTTCCAGCTTAAGCTTTGGAATCATTGTACTAAGCTCAGCTTTCTGAAGGGCATTCATTATAACAGTTGCAAGAATATCATCTATGTGATGACCAAGGGCAACTTTGTTATAGCCATTCTCTTTTGCATAAACAAGCAGTTCCTTACGACGCTGAGCAGAACACCAGTAGCAGCTCATTTTTTTTCCTGCAGCAAGACGACCCTGAACATCAATTTCTATATGCTTAAAATCCACATTCCATTCATCAAAAAGATTACGAATACCTTCAGGAATGGGACCACCAAATTCAGACTGAATATGAAGGGCTGTAAAATCAAAATCCGCATCCTTACGAAGCTTACGGAAGGCAAAGTATTCAATCAATGCAGTTGAATCCTTTCCACCGGAAGCTCCGATTAAAATGCGGTCACCCTTTTCTATAAGTGAATAATCGTAAACAGCCTTATCAATAAGACTGTAAATATATGGATTTGCCACTTTTATTTACTTGGTAAGAAGATTGTAAATACGGTCCAGGTCATCCTTGCTAAAGTAACTGATAGTAATGTTACCCTTATCAAAGTTTCCCTTAAGCTGAACCTTTGTTCCCAGAGATTCAATAATAGCCTGTTCAAGTGCAATATAATTAGGATCCCTGTTATCCTGCATCTTCTGTCCGGAAGAAGATGGAAGTTTCTGATGTGCATCCTTCATCTCACGGGACAAAGCCTCAGCTTCCCTTACAGACATTCCCTGTCCCATAATTTTTGCAAAAAGAATTCTCTGGTCAGCAGCATTCTCTACACTTAAAAGGGCACGGGCATGACCGGAAGTAATTTCTCCTTCTACAAGAGCACGCTGAATATCTTCTGGGAGTTTAAGAAGACGAAGACAGTTTGCAACAGTAGAACGGTTTTTACCAACACGTTGTGCAACTTCATCCTGAGTAAGGTTTCCGATTTCCATAAGCTTGTAATAAGCCTGGGCCTCTTCTACAGGATTAAGATCAGTACGCTGAATATTTTCTATAAGTGCAACTTCAAGTTTTTTTACGTCAGAATATTTTCTAAGCTGAACAGGAACTCTTTTAAGACCTGCAAGACGGGAAGCCCTGGTACGGCGTTCACCTGCAATAATATAGAAGGTACCGTCCTCTGCATCTTCAATCATAATTGGAGAAAGAACACCTTCCTGCTTAATTGATTCAGAAAGTTCCTTAAGCTGATCTTCATCAAAATACTGACGAGGCTGACGTGGATTTGGCTTTAAAAGATTTGGATCAACCCAGAGAGTTCCGTTTTCATCAGCATAAATACCAGCTGGAAGATTTGGCTTTATCTGAACACCAGTTCTTACAACAGAACTTTCAGCAGTATGAAGAAGAGATGCTTCCGGCCTTGAAGAAATACCAGAAGCAGAATTATTTCCATGAATTATTTCATTTATTGAATCCGGAGACATGCCTTCACTTTGAAAAACAGCACCCATTCCGGCACCAAGTCCGCCTTTCTTAGCCACGATTAATCACCTCTTCTGCAAGTTTCTGATAACTCTTGGCACCAATACAACCCGGATCATAAATACAGATTGGTTCACCATGAGAAGGAGCTTCTGACAAACGGATATTGCGGGGAATAATTGTATTAAAAACAACGTCCTTAAAGTAACTCTTAACCTGCATTACAACATCCTGTGCAAGACGGGTACGGCTGTCATACATAGTAAAGAAAATACCGCCGATTTTAAGAGAAGGATTAAGCCCCTTCTGCACCTGCTGAATTGTCTGAAGAAGAAGGGTAATTCCTTCAAGAGCAAAATATTCACACTGCATAGGAACAAGAACTTCATCAGCAGCACAAAGTCCGTTAAGGGTAAGCATACCCAGAGAAGGAGGACAGTCTACAAGAATGTAATCGTATTTATCACGAACAGTATCAAGAACCTTCTTTAAGAAAAAGTTACGGTCAGTCTGGTTTACAAGTTCCATTGCAGCACCGGCAAGATCAATAGAAGCACTGATAACATCAAGATTGGCAACCTTAGTATGCTTAATAGCATCTTCAGCAGTAGCAGCCTCTGCCATCACTTCATAAATAGTAGGCTTATCCTTGCTGACACCAACACCACTGGACATATTACCCTGAGAGTCAAAATCAACAAGCAGAACTTTTTTACCTGCAACCGCAATGTAAGCACCAATGTTTATGGAAGAAGTTGTCTTTCCAACCCCACCCTTCTGATTAACAAATACAATTACTTTTCCCATGTGAAACATTCTAGCAAAAAATTGTTTCACATACTAGAGCTTTTTTCCCCCTTTGACCTTTGGAGCAGCATGTAAATCCAAACCCGCTTTTCAGGGTTCCGCCTCCGCTCCATCGTCCTCACTCCGTTCCGGTCGACGCTCCGCGCCCTTACAATCGGGGCTGGGATTTATTTTTTATAGAATGAAATGAAAATTTCTAATAAAGAAACCCTAAAAGCAGTTAACAATTTTGCCTAAGCAACCCCGGCAATATTGTGGCAATGTTAGAATAACAGTTACCAGATGCTAGGGGAAATTAGACGTTTTCATGTTAAAAGATATGATAAAACGAACGATATAAAAAAATTATATTAAAAATTTGAATTATTTGATAAGAGTGCTGTTCTTTGACACGTTTATGAAATATAAAGTTTGTAAAAATCTGTAAATTTATAGTATATTATAGAAAAAGGGGATTTTACACATAATGGCAGCAAAACCTTTTATAAAATGGGTAGGTGGAAAAACTCAACTTTTATCAGAGCTGAGACATCATTATCCAAATACATTTACCAAGTATTGCGAACCTTTTGTTGGTGGTGGTGCAGTTCTATTTGATGTTTTACAACAACCAAATCCCCCTCACGAAATCTTAATTAATGACATTAATTCTGAATTAATAAACTTATATCAAAACATCAAAAATACTCCTGACAATCTTATAAATCGATTATATGAACTCCAGGAAGAATATCAGATAACTGTTCCAGAAGCTCGCAAAGAATTATATCTAGCTAAACGAGCATCTTACAATCAGTTTATTTTAGAAAACGTACGTGATAAAAATTTAGAAAAAGCAGCTCTTTTTATTTATCTCAATAAGACTTGTTTTAATGGTCTTTATAGAGTAAATAAAAAAGGCCTATTTAATGTTCCATTCAATAATGCTACAAATCCTCTACTTTGCGATGAAAACAACATACGCGAATGTAGTCGCCTTTTGCAAAATGTGCAAATGCACGTTGGAGATTATTCCTATTGTAGAGAATTTATTGATAAAAATACATTTGTTTATATAGACCCTCCATACAGACCTCTAACAGCGACTTCATCTTTCACATCTTACAGTGAAAACGAGTTTTCAGATACTCAGCAAATTCAGCTTGGTAATTTTGTTACAGAAATGGCTAATAAAGGAGCTCATATTGTAGTTAGTAATTCAGATCCTAGAAATGCAAATACAGAAGATAATTTCTTTGATAATTTATATGCTAATTTTCATATAGAAAGAGTCCACGCCTCAAGAATGGTAAATAGTAATGCAAGAAAACGCGGTCCAATAAATGAATTAATAATCAGTAATATAGTAAGTATATTTTAGGAGTAATTAATGAATAAAAGAAATTTTAAAACTTGGATTGCTAAATTTAAATGTAGTATCGCTGATTATGGATATTATATTGATTTTAATAAAGTGTACAAAAATGTCGATTCAATAAAAATTGAATTAAATATTCTAAACACTTTAATAGGCTCAAAAAATATAAAAGTCGATTTTGAAAATCTAATAACTAAATATCCCGAAACATTGAAGTGTATTCCTATTTTATTGGCAGTCCGAGAATATGAAATATATGCCGGTGAAAATGGAAACGTAAAAACTTATAATTTTAATAAAAAAGAAAATACATTAGAAGATTATAAAACCTTTATGGAAAAAACAGGTTTATTTAATTTACTATCAAATCATATCATCAACAATTTATATGACTATGTAACAGGCGTTGAAACGGGTCTCGATTCAAATGGACGTAAAAATAGAGGCGGTCATCAAATGGAAGATCTGGTTGAAAGTTATATTCAAAAAGCAGGTTTTAAAAAGGAAATTAATTATTTCAAAGAAATGTATATTTCGGAAGTTTCCCGCAAATGGAATATAGATTTATCTGCAGTTTCAAATCAAGGCAAAATGGAAAAACGCTGGGACTTCGTTGTAAAGACTGATAAATGTATCTATCTTATTGAAACAAATTTCTATGGAAGTGGTGGTTCAAAACTTAATGAAACAGCCCGTAGTTATAAAACAATTGCGACTGAAATGAAAAATGTAAAAGGTGCAAAGTTCGTCTGGTTTACAGATGGTGCGGGATGGAAATCAGCTGCTAGTAATCTTGAAGAAACTTTTGATGTTCTTGATGATATTTATAGTATCAACGATATGCAAAATGATGTAATGAATGAGGTATTTAAATAATGTTCTTTTTTAATTTTACTTCTAATGAACATATTTCTGGAGGTTTGTTTATTGCTCTGTATGATGAAGAATCTCTTAAGTTATATCTAAATAGAGGGTTATATATTTTTCGTATGAAACCAATAAATAACGATAAAATTTCTCCACAGAGTCGACATTTTTCTGTCTTAGCAGATTATGCATGTAGTCGCGAAGGAACTGATGTCTTTTTTTTCATAAAGAGAAAAATTTATTACGGAGGAAAAATTTATGGAAACAAAGAAATTGGCTCTTTTTATATTAATGGATTAAATAGTCCATTAGGAAGAAAGACAAGTGCAAATTTATTTTGGGATGAATCACCTCGTTATGAAGCGACAGAAACTCCAGGGGTCTTCAAGGTAAAAGATTCTAAAAAAGCTCAACCTTTTATTTTTCAATTCACAAAAACAGATGACACAGGAAAATATATAACTTCTGATGATTTATATTTCCAATTAGGAAAAACTTATCCATATCCACTACCATCAAACAGTATGCAGGGATTAGGATTTTGCACATTAACCCCAGGTGAAGTAAAAGAATTAAAATCATTAATATTGAAATCTGAAAATAAAATCGATTATTTTAATTGCGAAAAAATAATCAAAAATGGAAGTGAAACTCTTTTTCAGGAAGGTCTAGTTAATGTAACAGATGATTTAGTAAATGAGGCTCAATTAGAGTTTACAATTCTATCTTCATTAAAACCATTTTCTGATTTTCTTACAGATGATTATATTCTTTGTCGACAAGTTCCAATCTGCCCATTTAAGCCAATGAATATGGATAGAGCTGACATTTGTTTATACAGCTTAAAAAACCCAATAAAAAATGGAACTATTCCAAACGTAATAATAGAATTGAAAAAAGATAAAAGTGGCGCTACAGCAAAAGCATATAACCAAGTAGTTAGATATTTACACTGGATTGAATCTATAACAAGTGAAGAAGAGTTTTATCAAATAAGCGCATTCTTAATTTCTCCAGAAGTTGGGAATATAAAGCGAAAAAAAGTTGATTTGTCTTATGAAGAAAAAATAAAAATATTTTGTATTAATTCTCATTCATTTATCAAGCTTCAATAAAGGGGGGAAATTATCTCAATTCATCCATGGTATCGATCAGACAATTTTGACTTTACTCTCGCACAAGGTAACTGCTTAGAATTACTTCCAAATATCAATTTTGAATTTGATATGATTTTTGCAGATCCTCCATATTTTTTATCAAATGGAGGGATCTCGGTTCAAAGTGGAAGACAAGTTAGTGTAAATAAAGGCGACTGGGATAAATCTAAAGGATTTGAAAAAGATAATGACTTTAATCGTCAATGGATTTCTCTTTGCAGGGATAAGCTCAAAAAAAATGGAACTATCTGGATTTCAGGCACTTACCACAATATTTTTTCAGTAGCACAAATGCTAAACGAGTTAAACTTCAGAATTCTCAACGTCATAACTTGGGCAAAAACTAATCCTCCTCCAAATCTTTCATGTAGATTTTTCACTCATTCAACAGAATTTATTATCTGGGCAAGAAAAGAAAAACGAACACCTCACTATTTCAATTATGATTTAATGAAATCAATAAATGGCGGAACTCAAATGCGAGATGTATGGAGTTTACCTGCTATTGCTAAATGGGAAAAATCCTGTGGTAAACATCCTACACAAAAACCTCTTCCTTTATTAGCAAGGATTATTCTTGCATCTACAAAACCTAATGCATGGATATTAGATCCTTTTTCAGGTTCTGCAACAACAGGGATAGCAGCAAATATTCTTGACCGAAGATATTTAGGATTAGAACAAAGCACTGACTTTCTTGAATTATCAAAACAACGCAGAATTGAACTTGATAATTTTGCCATCAAAGAAAACTACAAAAAAAAGATTTATAAATACTCTGATGTACCTCTTCAGGATATTCTAGAGTTTCATGAATCTGAACCATATGATGGAATTGATTTACCAATTGATTAAAAACCCCACCCCCAGTACCTAAAGCTGCAGAAATATTCTATAATACAGGCATGATTCTAAGCGTTACTTTTTCTAAGCCTGTAAAAAATATTCAGGAACAAGGGCTGCTGGACAGGGATTATATAAAAATCCGCATTCAGAAAAATCCTTCCTCTTCACTTACTGCAAAAGCAACTTACAGTGCAGAATTCTTTACTCAAAAACAGGCCTTTCATAAAAGCATGACTCAGACAGAAGCAGAAGACTTTTACAAAAAGCATGCGGGCACAACTTTTAAAAATACAGTATGCCGTACAGAATCAGAAGAAATAACCAGCATGGCAAACCGCCACGGAGAAATTAAAACAATCACTAAAAAACTTTCAGCACAGACAGCTGCTAAAGAAAATAAAAAAAATCTTTTTAACAAAAAGAAAAATTATATTTTACAGGAAGGAATCCCTGTTCCATTTCTCGTTAAGCTTGGAGTTATGACAAAAGAAGGAAAAGTCATTGCACAAAAATATGACAAGTTCCGTCAGATAAACCGCTTTCTTGAATTCATTGATGACATAATTCCGGATGTAACAAAACTCTGCACGGGACAGGAAGGCTTTACAGAAGAACGCCCCCTTCACATAGCAGACTTTGGCTGCGGGAAATCCTATCTCACCTTTGCAGTTTACTATTTTTTAAAAGAACTAAAAAAAATCCCTGTAGAAATTACAGGCCTTGATCTTAAAGAAGAGGTAATAAAAGAATGCTCTTCCCTTGCAAAAGAATTCGGTTACACCGGACTTAATTTTTATATTGGAGATGTTGCAGAGTTCAGTTATAAAAATCCTCCGGACATAATGATAACCCTTCACGCCTGTGATACGGCAACTGACTACGCCCTTAACTATGCTGCAAGTCACGATGCAAAAGCAATTCTCAGTGTACCCTGCTGCCAGCACGAGATTAACCTTCAGCTGGAAAAAACAAAACTTACAGAAGAAAGTCCTTTTGCCAGCCTTAACCGCTGGGGCATTATCAGGGAACGCTTTGCTGCTCTTGCAACAGATGCCCTAAGGGGAGAACTTCTTGAACAATCCGGCTATTCAGTACAGATGCTTGAGTTTATAGATATGAGCCACACTCCTAAAAATATCCTCATCCGTGCAGTAAAAAAACAGGGACAGGCAAATCCAGAAGCAGCAGAAAAAAGTAAAGCCCGCAGTCAGACTCTCCTTTCACAATTAAAGGCAGAACAGACACTGGTAAAACTTTTGCAAAAATAAATTCCTTAATAGATTCCTCCATAAACAAAAAGAGACCCGCCGGCAGTCATGTGAACATCTTCATACTACCAGCGGGTCATGGAGGTTATTTTCTTATATACATTATGGGAAAATACCTTTTATATCTTCCGCATATATAAGCTTACGCAGTGCTGATATGTAGGCTGCCATTCTCCAGCTGCAGTGACATTCTTCTACAATATCTTCAAGTTCCTTGTAACTTCTTGTCATTAATTTTTCCAGCATTTCATTAACCTGTTCTCTGTTCCAGGTAAGTTCCTGAATATTCTGAACCCACTCAAAATAAGAAACGATTACACCACCAGAGTTTGCAAAAATATCCGGTATAACAGGAATGCCTCTCTTATCAAGAATCTCGTCAGCTTCTGCAGTTGTAGGACCGTTTGCAGCTTCTACTATATAACTGCACTTTACAGCCTCAGCAACTTCAGCCGTAATTGTATCTTCAAGAGCAGCAGGAACCAGAACATCACATTCCAGCAAAAGCAGTTCTTCATTGCTTATGTGTTCTACATCAGGAGCGGAATAATCCTTTATCATAAATTTTCCGCTGGCAAGAAAACTGCTTATCTCATCTATATTAAGACCTGTCTTTTTGTAGATACCGCCGCTAACATCACTGACAGCAATTACCTTTGCTCCCCTGTGATGAAAAATTCTTGCAGCATTACTGCCAACATTTCCCATTCCCTGAATAACTACAGACACTTCATCAAGCTTGCGCCCTTCTTTTTCCAGCAGGAACTTTGTTGCAAATACAACACCGCGACCAGTTGCAGAATTTCTTCCCTTAGAGCCCCCAAGTTCAACAGGTTTTCCTGTAACAACTCCAGGACAAGGCTTTCCCTGAAGCTGGCTGTAAGTATCAAGAACCCATGCCATGGTCTGACTGTTTGTATTTACATCAGGAGCAGGTATATCTACATCAGCACCAATTATCGGAGCAATTGCAAAAGTATAACGGCGGGTAAGTGCCTTTAATTCCCTTTTAGATAGAGTTGAAGGATCTACCCTTATGCCGCCCTTTGCACCTCCGTAAGGAATATTGGCAACCGCACACTTTAAGCTCATCCATGCAGCAAGAGCTTTTACTTCACTAAGATTTGTATTCTGATGAAACCTGATTCCGCCCTTAAAAGGGCCCCTGATATTTGAATGCTGAACACGCCAGCCTTCAAAAACCTTTACGCTTCCGTCATCCATTTCTACAGGAAGATAAACCTTAGTTTCACGCTGTGGATTCTTTATGATTTCGAACATCTGTTTATTGATGTGTCCGGCATCCATAGCTTTTTCCATTACTCTTACTACATTTTCATATGGATCATACTTATCCATGGGTTGCCTCCATTTATTTTTAATTATTCATCTTCTTTACAGGAGAGGGCTTCAAGTCCTCTGGATCCGTTTCTGATTCTTACTACAGACTGAACGTCATAAACAAAAATCTTTCCGTCTCCAACTTCTCCTGTTTTAAGAACCTTTTGTATTGATTCAATTATTGCTTCTACTTTTTCTGTAGGTGCAATAATCTCAACTTTTGTTTTTGGAAGAAGATCAATCTTAAGTTCAGAGCCGCGGTAATATTCAACCTTACCACCCTGAAGTCCGCAGCCTTCAACATGAATAACTGTCATTCCCAGTATTCCCATGCCTTTAAGAGCATCTTTAAGAAGATTGAATCTCTCAGGGCGAAAAATTACTGTGATGTTGCTAATTTGACTTGTAACCTGCATTTAATGCCTCCTTCAATTTCTCAAAAACTTATCAGCGCATGTTGTAATATGGATAAGCCAGCATACCGTGTTCTTCTATATCAAGACCGTTAAGTTCAACCTTTTCTGGAATACGGATTCCCAGAGTCTTTTTAAGAATATAGAAAGTGATGAAAGTTGTTATACCGGCAAATCCCACAACTGCAATAACACCAATTGCCATACTTCCAAGATAAGAAGCACCATGACCATAAAGAAGTCCCTTTGATGAACTGAAAAGTCCTGCAAGAAGGGCACCTGTAATACCGCTTCCACCATGGAGTGAAATTGCACCAACAGGATCATCTACATGAAGCTTCTGATCCACAAACGGAATTGTAAAGCAGATTAATGCACCAAGTATCAGACCCATAATCACAGACCCCAGAGGTGTTACTTCTGCAACAACAGTACAAATACCTACAAGGGCAGCAAGAGCACCGTTTGCAGCAAGTGTTGGATCAGGTTTGCCATAACGAATCCAGCTTACAAACAGTCCGGCAATTCCACCTGCACAACCTGTTAAAGTTGTAGGAATTGTTGTGTAAAAAGTTGTTTCGTCTAAAGCAAGTTCTGAACCTGGATTAAATCCATACCATCCAAACCAGAGAATAAGTGCGCCTAAGATTCCCATTGGAACACTGTGTCCCGGAATGGCATTGGACTTTCCGTCTGCTGTATACTTTCCGATACGTGGGCCTACAAGAAGGGCACCCATAAATGCTGCAACAGCACCAACAGTATGAACTGCAAGGGAACCGGCAAAATCTGTAACACCGATACTGCTAAGCCATCCACCACCCCAGATCCAGTGACCAATAACCGGATAAATAAATCCTGTCATAACTGCACTTACAATAAGGTAAGAATCAAACTTAAAACGTTCAGCAACAGAACCGGAAATTATTGTAGCCGTTGTTGCACAGAACATGGTCTGGTAAAGGAGGAAGATTTCCGGAGAGAGCTCACTGTTTGTCTTCCAGATTTCAAGATCCTGACTAAGAGGATTTATGAAACCGTTTATACCAATAATCCCATGCCAGTCTTCTCCATACATAAGACCGAAACCAACAAAATAATAAACCAGGCCGCCAACACAAAAATCACAAAGATTTTTTAACCAGATATTACATGCATTTTTTGGTCTGGAAAATCCGCTTTCCATGCAGGCAAAACCAGCCTGCATTAAAAATACAAAAACAGAAGCGCACAGCACCCAGACTGAATTAAATAAAAAAGTTGTGCTCATTATTTAGCCTCCTCTTAAAGCATCTCTCCTACAGACTGCAGAAGAGATGCAGGCTTATAAAACTTTAGTAACTGTAAGGTTCCTGCCAGAGATTTAACTTTGTTCCGATTCCCATCTTAAGGGCTGTCTCGTAACAGGTCTTTCCCCAGGCAACATCTTCTACAGGCATTCCACCAATCGAATAAAGGATAATCTGATCATCACTTTCTCTTCCAGGAATAGCACCGGAAGCAATACCACCAATGTCTTCCATTCGGTCTTTAGTAAGCTTGCCGTCATGAATCATGTCTGTAAACTTTGAACCAAAGATGAACCACTTTTCAAAAGTAGGATAAGGATATTCCTCAGCCCATGTGTCATACATCTTTGTATTGTCCACAACAAGCTTTGTCTTTGGATCAGCAATAAAATCTTCACTTGTATTAAGGGCACCAACAGTACAGATTAATGCACCAGGCTTTACCCATTCCCTTTCTATCCATGGATAAGTTTCTGAACCACCAGTTGGAGTAGAAACAGCAAAGTTCATAATGTCAGAATCCCTTACACACTCTTCAATGGTGTCGCAAATAATAAAGTTCTTAAACTGAGGACAGTTTTTCTTAACGTACTCAATACAGCGGTCAATTGATTCCTTACCTCTTCCCTTAATCTTGAGAGTATCAAGTGAAGGCCTGAGGGCTGCAAAGGTTTCAATAATGATATTGTTAATGTAACCAGGTCCTACAATTCCCAGAATCTTTGCATCTTTTTTTGCAAGAAGCTTAACTCCTACACCAGGAATTGCTGCAGTTCTGTAAGCACTTACAAGATTTGCTGACATGTGGGCAACAGGGGTTCCAGTTTCCTTGTCATTTAATGTAAGCATAAGACAGGATCTCGGCATTTTTTTATTTCTGTTTTCTACGTTTGATCCATACCACTTACATCCTGCCATATCAAACTTACCGCCAAGATAAGCAGGCATTGCCATAAAGCGGCGGTCTGGTCCATCCTTAGGCATATTTTCAAATTCCGGTTCTTTAGGAAACTGAACCATACATCCGTGAGAGTTACCACTTTCGCCACCCATGCGGTAATCTCCCTTATACAAAAGTTTTACAACTTCTTCCATGCAGTTGGTACAGCCTATAACATCACGAACTCCGGCTTTAATCATGTCCGGTTCACTTAAATAAAGAAAATCTACTCTTGGAAAACTCATAATTACTTCTCCTTTTTTTTATGACTTAGTCTTAAAGCGGTCATATGTAAGCTGACTAATATCAATAGTTGAAGACTTACCTTCTGTAATCAGTTCCTTAAGTGCAAGAGAAACAGCAGGGGAAATACCGAACCCGTGTCCGCTGAATCCAAATGCAAGTGTAAGTCCTGGAACTTCCTTTACATTGTCAATAACCGGCAGAACATCGATACACTGATCATACCAGCCGGACCATGTACGAACTACTTTTACATCTTTCAAGCAGGGAAAGTAACGCATGATTCCTCTTGAAATACTTGGAGCTGTAAGAGGGTTAGTTACAAAGTTTTCACCTGCATTGTTAGAAGTAAATGCCTGCAAACCACTGTTGCCTCCAAGTACAAAAGATCCATGTTCACTTTGATGCCCATAGAACTCACCTCCTGCCACACCAAGCATAATGTCGAACATTTTTGGCATGGCTTCCGTTACTAAGACTTCGTTAAACTGGCGCTCTACAGGAACATCAATTCCCACAGTATTGGCAATAGCCCTTGATTCATAACCTGCACACAAAAGAATCTGACCTGCTTCATACACACCATCATCAGTAACTACCTTGCGTATGCGGCCAGAAACTTTCTGTAAAGAAAGAACCCTGACTCCTGTTATAAAAGTAACTCCCAGTTCAAGAGCTTTACGATAATAACCAAGAGTTGCTTTCAATGGGTTTGCATGTCCGTCTGTAGGACACCAGCTTGCAGCAATAATTTCTTTAGACATGTAAGGACAAATTTCCCTGGCTTCATCACCGGAAATCATCTTTACATCCAGACCAACCTTTGTACTTTTAGCCGTATGGGCTTCAAGTATTCCAATATCTTTTTCTGTAAGACCAAGACGAATGTTTCCTTTCTGAACATATTCCACATTCACACCAAGTTCATCACTTAATCCCGGCCATATATTTGCAACGGCATACATTGCAAGAGGAAGTTCTTTAGGATCACGAGCCGACTGTCTGACACCACCAGCATTACGACAGGAGCCTCCGTTTCCAATTTCTTTTTTTTCAAGGACCAGAACATCAAGACCTTCTTTAGCAAGGCGGTAGGCTGTTGAGCAGCCCATAATGCCACCGCCAATTATGATTACATCTGCAGTTCTTTTTTCTAACATTCTATTCCTCCTGCACGTCAGTAATGTTCTGACTGAATATTCCAATCTCTACAGGACGAACAGGTGCGCGGCCCTGAATCATTCCTACTTCACCAGGTTTTGTTTTTAATTCACTGGCAATAATTCCCTGAACAAGACGCTGACATGTCTGCCCCTGACACAGTCCCATACCAGAACGAAGATATCTTTTTACTTCATTCATGGTACACATACCATCATGTACTGCCCGGCGGATTTCTCCCCTGGTTATTTCTTCACAGCGGCAGATGATCATGTCATCTCCAGGTTTTTCTTCAAAAGCTTCTTTATTTGCAACCCTTACTAATTTTGCCATAATCCCATCCTCGCCGGACTTACGCCAGCTTAAAGAAACGTGCAGTATCTGCGTATTCAGTAGGAACCTTCATGGTAACTACTGCCGTCTTATCCATTGCAGGTAAAGTTTTTACATCGATAATTTCTGCATCACATACAGGCTTACCTGAACGATCCAGTCCCTTACCTTTATCTCCAGTCTTAAGCATTGGTAAAAATTCATAAGGGAAGCCTATGCTTGTGTAGCCTGGTTCAAACTCTTTATGAACAAGAAAGATTGCCTGACCGGAACAAGTTGCAACACACATACCGCAGCCTATGCATTTTTTCTTTTCATTAAGAACAGGTATTCTTGTAATATTTGCGCCAACCATAATGCAGCCAAACTTACATGCTTCCTGACAAGGGTTACACGGAATATTCTGTGTACATTCAATTACCGGATGAATGCCTTCCACATCAGTTTTTGCAGCAGGAAAGAATTTCATTTCTTCATCAGTTACAAATCCTTTTGCAAGAAGATTTCTGGAAATCGGATAACCTTCATCTGTTGTCTTCCAGTCATTGCGTCCCTTATTCTTAGGAGCAAACATTCCCTGCCTTAATTCACCAAGTGCTGCCTGGAATCCGTGATACTTTGTATTGAATTCATCTTCATCAATATATCCGGCCTTCATGCAGATATGACTTGCAACATTCTTACCCTGAATCATTGCAGAGCTGGCTTCTTCAATTCCGGCAACATCACCGGCACAATAAATTCCCTTAACAGATGTTTCACCATGTTCATCACAAAGAGCAACGTTTCCACCCTTTGAAGGAAGAAGTTCCATTTTACAGGTAGCGTTACTGGCAAGCTGACTCATAGGTGTAAGACCAACAGCAATACAAATTGTATCTACATCAAGTTCCTTTTCTGTTCCAGGAATAGGTTTAAAATGTTCGTCTACCTGAGCAATAACAGCAGACTTAACCCTGTCTCCTCCCTTTGCTTCTATAACAGTATGGGAGAGATAAAAAGGAACACCTGTTCTTGCAACCTTTGCAGCATGAACTCCATAACCACCAACACGGGGAGCTGCATCAATTACAGCAGCAACTTCACAACCTGCCTGAAGAAGCTGAAAGCTTACAACCAGACCAACGTTACCGGAACCAACCATAAGAACTTTTTGTCCAGGCTGAACTCCCTGAAGATTCATTAAAGCCTGAGCAGCACCAGCACCAATAACACCTGGTGTATCCCAGCCCTTAAAAGGAATCATGTTTTCTGCAGCACCAGTGGCAATGATTATGTAATCACCCTTGTAATGATGAACGCTTCCATCCATCTTTACAGTCACTTCTTTATTTTCATAAATGCCCATTACTGTGGCATTCAGTTCTACTCTTACACCAAGATCAGTTGCTTCTTTTAATAAAGCTTCACCAATCCTAAAACCTCTTTCCTTTGCATGATGTTCCTTTGATCCAAAGAACTTATGAATCTGCTTAAAAAGCTGACCACCAGGGCGGGCATTTTCGTCAAATACAATTACATCCATCCCATTCTTCTTTGCTTCAATGGCCGCACTTAAACCTGCAGGTCCTGCTCCAATAATTATTAATTCATGTCTTTTCATTGAGCTGCCTCCCAGTCTTCCTTAGTCTGAACTCCATACTGAGTCTGAACAGTCATTCCTTCTGCCAGCGGAGTTATACATGTCCTTACATTAGGCTGACCATTAACTATCATTACACAGTCTGTACATCTGCCGATTGCACAGAAGATTCCCCTGGGTTTATGATTTTTAGATGTATAACGGTGAGTCATAACACCGGCTGCCTTTAAAGCTGCAGCAATTGATTCACCTTCACATCCTGTGTAATCAGCACCATCAAATGTGAAGTGAACCATTCTTCCTTTTTTGTATTCGCCTAAAATCGGATGTTCTTCAATTCTCATTCTTTACTCCTTTCTGTTTTCAAAGTCCGAAAACCATTCCAACAGCAGGACGTAAATGAAGAGCTGTCAGAAATCTTTCTCATTCAGTTTTATGCTTTAACAATTTTTGCACCCTTAATTGCCTGCATTTCAATTTCTACAAGCTGTGTAGGTCTGTTTAAGGAAGCAACACCAATCCATGAACATGCCGGACGGAACTCCTTAAAATATTCAGCATAAGCTTTTGTAATGTCGTTATTTTTAGAAACATCTGTTGTCCAGATATTTACTTTTATAACTTCTTCACAGCTGTAGCCGTTTGCTTTAAGAAGCCCCACAAGTTTGTCAAAGATGTATTTAGCCTGGGCATAAGCATCACCTTCTCCGTACACAGTTCCTTCCGGAGTAACAGCAGTTGTTCCTGACACATAAGCAAAAGGACCTGCAATCGCAATACGTGCATATCCGGCAAAATCCTCATATGCAGCACCACCATGAACATTTACTCTTTTGAATACCTCTTCCATAAACTCACCTCTTATTTTTCATTATTATGAAAATTATTTAATTTACATCTAAGTAATTTTCATTTATGTGAACTTTATAGACATTTAAGCCTTAACAGTCAATGTAATTTTTCACCAAAATTAAAGTTATTGAGAAAAATTGTAAATATTTCAGAAAAATGAAAAATCTTTTGAAAAAAAAACAAAAACATGCTAAAGTTTTTTAAGGTAAAATAACAAAATGGGTATAGGAAAACAGTTAAAGACATTAAGAAAATCAAAGGATATTACTCTTGCAGATGTTGCAGAAAAAACAGATCTCTCCCTGGGTTTTTTGAGCAACCTTGAACGGGACCAGACAAGTCCTACAATCGATGTACTTCATAAAATCTGCAATGCACTTGATATAACCCTGAATGATATTCTGGTAAAAGAAAATGAAGTAGAAGAAAAAACAGCCGGAACAATAAACGTAAATGAAAAAAAAGAAAGTCCTGAAGAAAATATAGTACGCACTGATGACAGAAAAATTCTTTTTCAGGATAAGGAAAGCGGCTTAAGTTATTCCTCAATGACTAAGGGAGCAACAGATTTTAAAGTATCTGCCATGACCATCAGCGGAGACCAACTTTATCAGTTTTCAAAACATGAACATGATGAACTTGGCATTGTAATTTCTGGCAGTCTTGAAATTCAGATTGAGGAAAAAAGTTACTTCCTCTATCCAGGAGATTCCATTTACATAAAAGCAGGAACCATGCACTACGGCAGAAAAACATCAGAGGAAAGCTGCATAAGTTACTGGACAAAACTAAGCACGGAACTCAACGACTTAAAAAAAGAGAGACTATAAAAATAAAACTACTCCCTTTCTTCAGAAAGAGTATTTATCAAATGATAACAGCGCATTAAAAGATTAAGCTCTTCATTTGATTCATCTCCCTTTAAATTTAAAAGTTCCATAGATTTTCTGATTCTGTAACGAATAGTATTCATATGCTGAAAACACTCATTGCTTGTCTTAATGTAATCCATATTATTTTTTACATAGGAAAGCAAGGTCTTTATTAAAGTTCCACCATGATTAAAGTCATACTCTTCCAGAGGAGACATTATTTTTTTTATCTCATTACGAATAATTTCATTTTCACTAAGGGCAACAATATATTTAGATACACCAGTCATATTGTAAGGGAAAATTTTTTCACCCTTAATCAGACAAACCTGAGACGCTATTCTTGCTTTAGTAACTGCTGCCCTTAAATTTTCCAGATCTTCAGCAGCAGTATCGTAACCGGTATAAAACATATCTTCCTTAATTCCATTTTTCTGAAGTACATATTTAATGTAAGTAAGAAAATTAAGTTCCTTTATTTCTTCCGGATTAAAACTGCAAATTAAAATAAGATTGTGTCCGTTTTTTACAAAAGACCAGGAAGGGCTTTCTTCCGGATGCTGTAAACTGTTAAGCATAAGCCTGTCAAAAAAAGTATGGACCTGAAGATTTGCAGAAGGAGATTTAGAAATCAGATAAGCGCAGAGAATTTTATTTTTAAAATTTGAATTAATCTCCCTGGCAATTTTTGGAACATCCTTACTGTCAGAAACATTATTCAAAATATCATTTAATTTTTCTTCCTGAATAATAAACTGTGCCCTGGTCTTTAATGATTCATTTATGTTAATAATCAGATCTTCCATGAACTCCTCGTAAAAAACAAGAAGAGGAACCTTTTCTTTATTTGCAAGTTCAATTATTTCTTCAGGCAGTTTATCACCATGAGACATTTTTATTGCAATTCCGGAAACATGGCGGCTTATTAAAATTTTAAGGGATTCATGAACCAGATCCGGAAGGGAAGAAGCAAAAAAATATGAAGCCAGCACAAAGTAACCGTAGCTGTAACCGGAATATTCAATTTTCATACTTTCATATTCCAGTATTACAACAGTAGTAACAGTGTTTGTAAGGTATTCACTTCCTGTAAGGATTTTAAACTTCTTAAAAAGTGTAAGATTTAAAATTTCTTTTACTGTAATCAATCACGTCCCCTGTATCTTTTTACAAAACAAAAAGGCGCACCCCTTTCTAAAATATTTAGAAAAGAATGCGCCATTGCAGTTGTAAAGAAAATTTAACAGGCAATTATCAAAACAGTCAATGTAAATAATGGCCCTGCCCGTAAGGAAAATTTCTGTTATCCCACCCCTGTTGATACCTGCCACTTACCTGTTGACTTTAATTAAATATTTTCGTACTTTTACCTTAATGCAAAGAGGCAGAACTGTTTATACAGTTCTGCCTCTTTTTTTTCTCACTCTTAAATTTTAGGGGGCTCATATGATTGAGACAATTACAAACATCAACTCTTCCGTAAATGGAATTGTCTGGGGAACATTCGGCATTGCACTTCTTTTTATTGCCGGTCTTCTTATGACCATAGTAAACAAGGGTTTTCAATTTACCCGCTTTACTCACTGGATTAAAAAAACAATCGGTGCAATTTTCAAAGACAAAAAAATAACGGCCCACACTTCAAAAGAAAATAAAGCCATTTCTCAGTTTCAAAGTCTTTGCACTGCCCTGGCTGCAACCATAGGAACAGGAAACATTGTAGGTGTTGCAACAGCCATTATTCTTGGAGGACCTGGTGCAATTTTCTGGATGTGGATTATGGCAATATTCGGCATGATGACAAACTATTCAGAAAACGTCCTTGGAATTTACTTCAGAAGAAAAGGCAGCAAAGGTGAATGGCACGGTGGAGCCATGTATTACCTTAAGGATGGTCTTGGTAAATATAAAGGCTTCAAACATGCAGGAACAGTCCTTGCAGTTTTATTCAGTCTCTTCTGTTTAATTGCAAGCTTTGGAATCGGTAACATGAGTCAGGTAAATTCAATCGCCGGAAACATGGAATCAGCTTTTAACGTTCCAACCTGGATCAGCGGAATTATTCTCCTTGCAATTGCTTCCGTTGTAATTCTTGGAGGTCTTAAAAGAGTCGCAGCAGTTACAGAAAAACTCGTTCCATTTATGGCAGTAATTTATATCCTTGGTGCCCTGGTAATTTTCTTTACCCACATTTCTTCGATTCCAGTTGTATTTACTTCAATCATAAAGGGAGCCTTTGGTTTAAATTCTGCAGCAGGGGGAATCACAGGCTACGGCATTCAGCTTGCAATAACCTGGGGATTTAAAAGAGGAGCCTTCTCCAACGAAGCCGGTCTTGGTTCTTCTGTAATGGTTCATTCATCTTCAAATGTAAAGGAACCTGTCCGTCAGGGTATGTGGGGAATTTTCGAAGTCTTTGCTGACACAATTATCGTATGTTCCTTAACAGCCTTTGCCATTCTTTCTACCGGACTTGTCGACCTTGAAACAGGTAAGATGATTTCCACAAATGCAGGTTCCGGTCTTGTAGGAGAAGCTTTTGCTACAGTCTTTGGAAGCTTTGGGCCTAAGTTTATTGCAATTGCTATTCTTCTCTTTGCCTTTTCTACAGTTCTTGGCTGGAGTCATTACGGTGCCACAGCATGGCAGTATCTCTTTGGAGAAAAAACTCAGGTAATTTATAAAATTGCTTTTGTAGTAATGATTTTCTTTGGTTCAACAATGAGCCTTTCCCTTGCATGGGACTTATCAGATACCTTTAACGGCCTTATGATGATTCCTAACTTAATCGGCGTAATTTCACTCAGTCCTCTTGTAGCAAAAATTACAAAAAACTACGTAGACAGAAAGATTCATAAAAAAGACCTGGAACCGATGATTTCAAACTTCCCTGAATACCAGGAAGGTTACCAGTCGCAGGACGAAGACTAAAAACAACAATACTGCCGGCGGATATAATATGGATAACAAATATCCTCCGGCAGCCTTTAATTACAAGTCTTTAAGTTTGCAAACATTTACAAGGCCCCTGTAAATCAGTAAAATCTTCAGAAAACAAACAGTGAGCTCCAAAAAGCCGCTGTAAAAATCCGGGGTAAAACAATGAAAAAGATTATCAGTGGAAAAGTTCGTGAAGTTTACGACCTTGAAGACGGAAGAATGGTTATCGTAACAACTGACCGTATCAGTGCTTTCGATGTAATTTTGCCAACCATGATTACCGACAAGGGTAAGGTTCTTAATGCACTTTCTAACTTCTGGTTTGGTCTTACAAAAGACATCGTAAAGAATCACATGATTTCATCAGACCTTAAAGACATGCCTGCTGAATTCCAGAAAAGTGAATACGAAGGACGCACAATCCTTGTAAAAAAACTTAAGATGATTCCTTATGAAGTAATCGTACGCGGATATATGTTCGGTTCAATGTATGAAGCATACAAAAAGGGTGAACCATTCCTCGGACACAGCTTTGACAAAAAATACGAACAGGCAGAAAAACTTGAAGAGCCTATCGTTACCCCATCTACAAAAGCAGCAGAAGGTCATGACATCAACGTAACATTTGACTACATGAAAAAAGATCTTGGTGAAGAACTTGCAACTAAGATTCAGAATGCAGCTCTTGCAATCTATAAAAAATGCTATGACCATGCTTACAAAAACGGCATCATCATCGCAGATACAAAATTTGAATTCGGTCTTGATGAAAACGGCGACCTTGTTCTTGGAGACGAAGTTCTTACTCCTGACTCAAGCCGCTTCTGGAATCTTGATACCTACAAAACAGGAACAAGCCCTGCAAGCTACGACAAGCAGTTTGTTCGTGACTGGCTTAAAGACAACAACCTTGCCGGTGATCCAAACATCAAATCAATTCCTGCAGATGTTGTTGCAAAAACAAGTGCCCTCTATCACGAGTGCGTAAAAAAGATTACAGGAAAAGACCTCTAATTAAAGATGCCCTTTCTGGAACGAACTGACGTAATACTTGCAAGAAGAGGATTTTCCACCAACAAAAAAATCCGCCGTTTTCTTCAGCGAAATGTTTTTGAAGTAAACGGCCAGAGGATTTTATCCGGCGGTACAAGAATCAATCTTTTTGAAGACACAATTAATATTAACGGCAGTCCTTCAGATTTACAGCCTGACATTTATATCATGATGAACAAAAAGTCAGGCCGTATATGTTCCAACTACAAAGATCCAAATCTAAAAACTGACCCCACCTTAGTTTTTCAGGACCTTCCTCAAAGCCTTAAAGAAGAAGCAGACAAATACAAACTGGGAACCCTTCACACCGTTGGCCGCCTTGACTCTGACACAGAAGGCCTTCTTATAATCACAACCAACGGAGATTACAGCCACAGAATCACAATCCCGGAATTTCACTGTGACAAAAACTACTACATAAAACTACAAAAAGAATGCTCCCCTTTACAACAGGAAGACTATATAAAAAAATGCAGTCAGGGCTTTTTTATAGAAGCTGAACACAACTACACTTCTGCAGGTTACAAACCAGCCTTTACCTGTAAGCCCTCACAACTTACCTTTTTCTCTCCAGATGAATGCAGCCTTACCATCAGCGAAGGAAAATTCCACCAGGTCAAACGCATGATAAAAACCTTAGGCAACCAGGTAACTTACCTTAAACGCACATCCATGGGCAACCTTCACTTAGACCCATCCCTTCTCCCGGGCCATTGGCGTCCCATGACTCAGGACGAAATACTTAGTGTTATAAAATAGAATTTTACAAAAACCATGTTACAATTTAAAAAGACTCTTTTTTATTCAAAAACCAGCTGACTGGAGGTTACAATGAAAAAATTACCACTTATTTTTTTATTTCTTATTTTGTCTACAGCTGCTTTTGCAGGTCCCTTTGGACTTAATATGGGTATGACTTTAGAAGAAGTAACAGCTGCCTGTAAAGAAGAACCTGAATATATTGCAGATGACAGGTATTATATTCAGCCCCTAAAAAGCCATCCTCTTTTTGACGGCTATGTGGTATGGGTAAATGAGACCCAGGGCCTTTATTACATAAAAGGTGTAAGTAAAGAAATTAATACAAATGATTATGGTACGGAAATTAAACTGGAATTTTCAAAAATTCTCTCACCTTTAGAAAGAAAATACGGAAAGTTTAAAATGATTAATAAACTTTCAAATGACACAATATGGAAAGATGACAAATACTGGATGAACGCCCTGGCAGATGGGGCAAGAACATACAGAGCTGATTGGGAAGCAACTGAAGATACAATGAATAATTTTGATGGACTCATCGCTATCAGCCTGGGGATAAATACTAAAGCTTCATATATAACGAACAAAGCTTACATCTGGATTGAATACGGCTTCATAAATTCCGCAGATGGCTTTAGCAGTCTGGACGATGTACTCTAACCTCACCGTCCCTTCAAAGCCTTTTCCAGATTCCTCAGGTCTTTTTTAAGATTACTGCTGCCAGGAAAATTCTTCAGACCTTCCTCAAGAACAGCCCTGGCATTTTCATAATCCCCGGCATTTGCAAAAGCAGCAAATTCATTATGAACACAAATTGCATAGTTATTATAAAAAACATCTGCATATTTTTTTAATTCCCTGACACTGGAATTACTTTTATACCCGTCTTCAGCAGCCCTTGCCGCAATAAGATATTTTTCCTTCTGGCTCAAATCAGAAAATTCATTATCCTTTCCATTAAGAACCTTATCAAAAAAACTTTCATTCCAGCCAAGAATCATCATGTCATTAGCCTTGTTAAAGCCATCAACAGAAACATATTTTCCGCCACTGTGTTTTTTTATAAAATCCCAGCCCCCTTCAAAATCCCTGCTGTTATAAAAAGTAACCATGGCATTGTAATAAAGATCATCATAGTCTTTCTGTAAAGAAGCCCTTGCCCCGTACTCATCCATTACCCTCTCAAGAATAGCCAGACCTTCATCAGACCTTTTCTGCCTGTCTAAAGTAACAGCATGATTCCTGCAGCAAAGAATATAATCATTTAGAGCGTCAGCCTTTTCATCATCAGAAGAATCAGCAAGATATTCCATACGCCTGATGGCAAGTTCCTCAGCCTCATCATCCCTGGAAGCATCCGTATAACGAGACATAAGATTACGGGCAGGAAGAGCCGCCAGCATTTTTTCACTTACTTCCTTTCTGCCTGAATAATATTTTTTTGGAACAGTAACATAACTTTTATGTCTTTCTGAAGAAGAAATATTTTTCTTAACCCCAGGATTAAAACCATAAGGATTTGTAGTTTCTACATCAGTCTTTTTTGCCCCGGAATAAAATGTAACAAAACAATGATCCTGAGTAACCTGAGCCCTTACATCAAGCCCTGCACTTTTTGCCAGAGCAACATAAAGAAGGCTGGCACTGACACAATTATAAAGACCACTGCCTAAAGTTTTTTCTATAAAACTCTGATTAAGGGAATAAGAGGTCAGCACATTGTCATGAATAAAAACAAGGACAAGTTCAGCCTTTTCTTCATCAGTAAGGCTTTCATCTTCAAGATAAACTTCATTAAAATCAGCTTCTAATTCCTTAAACCTTTCAACTGCATATAAAAAATCTTCAGAAGCTCTGTCTATTCCGCATATAAGCATGGAATCTTCAATCAGTTTAAGAGGACTAAGGGAGGAAGAAGCCTGTCGTGATTCCCAAGCCGCAGATTTACCGGCATATTTTCCTGCAGACAGTCCAGCATTCCCAGCTGACTCACCGGCTGCCTGACCATAAAGTAATCCCGTAAACAGGCCGGTAAATATAATAGAAAGTATTGTTACTTTAAAGAATTTCATACAATGATTTTAAACTGTTTCAGGTCCATATTCCACAAAACCAGGAATATTTTTTGCAAGTTTCTGCATACGGCTGTCAGTGTTCCAGATAGTATCAGCGATATTTTTAAGTTCAATATCCACATCATCCGGCATGGAATAATCCTTTTTATAATGAAGCTGATGTTCAAGACTTGCCCAGAAGTCCATGGCAATTGTACGTATCTGAATCTCTACAGGAATTTCCCTCTTGTGGTCACTAAAATAAACCCCTACCTTTACAATTACATGAAGACTGCGGTAACCATTATCCTTAGGTTCCTTAATATAATCCTTCATTTTAATAAGCTTAATGTCTTCCTGATTCAAAAGCATCTGCATTACATGATAAACATCGCTTACAAAAGGACAGGTAACCCTGATTCCGGCAATATCATGGAGCTTATTCACCATGTTATCTATAGTAAGATCCAGCCCCTTGCGGTTAAGCTTTTCTGCAATACTCATAGGGTCCTTAATACGGCTGGAAATACTGCTTATAGGATTACGCTGATGCTTGCTTTCAAATTCATCTTCCAGAATCTCAAACTTAGTAGTAATCTGCTTGATTCCGCTCTCATAAAGCATAAGAAGCTGCTGAAATTCAAGGGCTGTATTTATAACTTTTGCAGGGGTAAAATCTTTCATTCCACCCATGGCATTTTTTACTATTAATTCTTTATCCATACTTTAAAATATACCCATTTTTAGCTTAATCAGGCAAATATTCTTACTATAAAATTTTATTATATAACGGCAATTGTAAATTCACCGCCTTTGTGCTATGTTTTGATATGCAGGTCGCAATATTTTTCGGTTCTAAATCCGACACAGAAACAATGAAAAAGGCCGCCGCTGTTCTTAAGGAATACGGCGTGGATTACAAGGCACACATTCTTTCAGCCCACCGCTCCGGGGAACTTCTTGCCCAGACAGTGCGCCAGGTAGAAAAAGAAGGTGCAAAAGTCATCATTGCAGGAGCTGGTTTAAGTGCCGCTCTTCCTGGTGTTATTTCAAGCCTTACTGTTCTTCCGGTAATAGGCGTTCCTCTTGAATGCGTTACTCCGGGAGTTTCCAATGGTCTTGGGGGAATGGATGCCCTTCTGTCTGTAGTACAGATGCCTCCTCAGATTCCCGTTGCAAGCGTAGGCATTAACAATGCAAAGAATGCGGCATACCTTGCCCTTCAGATTCTTGCACTGAATGATGAATCTTTAAGAAAGCGTCTGGTTGAATTCCGGGAAGGACTTGCAAAAAATGCAGTATCCGGATTAAACGTAGAATTATAAACTTCATTATATCAGGAAAATAAAAATGAACTGTGGCTGCAATAAAAACGATTACGATCCTTTTGAAGCTCTTGAAGATGACAAATTCCACGACGAATGTGGAGTTGTAGGCATTTACCTTAACCAGAAAGCTTCTAAGAAATCCAAAGAAAAAAAATCAAGCACAAAAAAACAGGAAGCCTATTCTGCCAGCGGCTTTAACGCTGCAACACAGGCTTACTTTGGTCTGTATGCACTTCAGCACCGCGGACAGGACAGCGCCGGTATTGCCGTAAGCAATGGTGACGAGATTACCATGCACAAGGCAATGGGTACTGTAGCAGAGGCCTTTACAAAAGAAGACCTTATTAACCTTACAGGTTACATTGCCTGTGGTCATGTCCGCTATGCAACAGCAGGAAGCACAAGTCTTGAAAACGCCCAGCCAATGTTCCTTAAATCAAAGCTTGGCGGTATAGCAGTTGCCCACAACGGTCAGCTCATTAACTACGAACAGCTTCGTGAAATGCTTGAAGAAGCAGGAAGTACCTTTGCTTCTACAAGTGATACAGAAGTTATAGTAAAGCTCATTGCAAAATCCTATAAAAAAGGTCTTGAAAAAGCCCTTACTGACACAATTCAGATGATTAAAGGTTCCTTTGCCCTTGTTGTAATGACAGAAAAATGTCTTATAGGTGCAAGAGACCCTAATGGCATCCGTCCACTCTGCCTTGGTAAAACAGAAGGGGGCTGGATTCTTGCAAGCGAAAGCTGTGCCATTGATGCCCTTAACGGAACTTACGTAAGGGATATTCAACCAGGAGAAATCGTAATCATCAACGAAGACGGTGTCCTTTCCTTTGAATTTGGTGAACATACCTCAAAGCGTACCTGTATTTTCGAATACGTATACTTTGCCCGCCCTGACTCAAACATTGACGGTATCCCTGTAACTCTCGCCAGAGAAAAAATGGGTGCCTGCCTTGCAAGAGAAAGCGGGGTTCCTGCAGATGTTGTAATCGGAGTACCAGATTCAGGTCTTGGTGCAGCCCAGGGATATGCAAAAGAAGCAGGTATTCCTTATGCCAGCGGTATTGTAAAAAACAAGTATATCGGCCGTACCTTTATTGCTCCAACTCAGCAGGAACGAGAAAACATGGTTTTCGTAAAGCTTAATGCAGTACGTTCTGTTGTAGACGGAAAGCGTGTTGTTGTAATTGACGACTCAATCGTCCGCGGAACAACCAGCCGCCGCCTTGTTCAGATTTTACGCCGTGCAGGTGCAAAAGAAGTACACTTCCGTATTTCTTCACCACCAGTAAAATTCCCATGTTACTTTGGAATTAATACACCTACAAGAAACGAGCTTATTTCCAGCCAGCACAATGAAGAACAGATCTGCAAGGAAATCGGTGCAGATTCCCTGGCCTTTATCAGTGCAGAAGGAATGCTGGAAGCCTGCCGTGAATGTAATCCGGAACAGTACGGATTCTGTAAAGGATGCTTTACAGGTGAATATCCAATTTCTGTTCCAGGTGAACTTAACGGTAAACCAGTTAAAAAATAAATTCCGCCTTTAAAGGCAGATGATCCGAATAACCACTTCCGTTCCATAAGGTAAAAGCCTGAGGGACGGAAGTTTTTTTATCACACCAGTCCCCCTTACTTTCAGCAGCAAAATATTCAAGCCTTAAATCTCCACCATAAAAAATGTTATCTATGCGGCTCCATTCATCCTTATAAAAATAACTGCCCTTGTTTTCTTCTCCATAATCAAAATACCAGCAGCTTTTAACAAAAGTTCCCTCCGGTAAGATTGCAGGATTTCTATAAGGCCGCAAAAGAACCCCTTCCCCTCCAATACCAGATCCAGCTCCACTTCCACCAGAAGCAAAATCTTCCAGAGACCTGTTAAAGTCCCCTAAAGCAATAACCCTTTTATTATTTTCAAGACACTTTCTTACTATACCTTCAAGCAGACCTTCTTCCCTCTTACGCCAGACTTCACTTTCTTCCTTACCACCCTTCATGCTTTTCCAGTGATTTGCAATAAGGGTAAGGCTTCCTTTTTTAGTTTTAACATCAACTTCAAGAAGGGGTCTCATGGAAGGCTGAGCTTTTTCTTCAGAAAGAATATCCAGACAATGAAGCTTCATATTTTCCAGAGGATATCTGGATAAAATGCCAATACCAATAGCCCCGTACTCTTCCTTTGCAAAGCAGGCCCATTTATAAACCCTGGAAGAATCCCACTCCCCGGCCATAAAATTATAGATATCATAAAGAACACCTTCATTTTCTACTTCTTCCATAACAAGAATGTCACAGTTCAGTTCCTTTAAAGAAGAAGTCAGCCTCTTAAGCCTCTTTTGATACAAATCCCTGCCCCAGTATTTTTCAGACAAAAACTGAGAATACTCACAGCCATCTTTTTTTCCATCAAAAAAAGTCTGCAGGTTCCAGGTAAGAACAGACAGCCTGCCCCCATTACCCCCTTCCGGAGCAAAAGAAAAATCCCCGCCGCAGGAAATAAATGCAGCAGGGATTATACTAAGAATAATAGAACTAAAAATTACAAACTTAAGTTTCATAAAAACCTCCCTATTATATATTTGCATCGATTAACAAAAATCCACACAAATCCGGGAAAGTTTTTTATGTTTTGTTTTTATTTTACAAGTTTCATTCCGTTTATCGTAACAAAGGCAACTTTTGTTCCAAGTTCGTCACAAATATTTATGGAATAAAGACAGGTTGAACGGCCATCCTTTACAAGTGAACTTTCGGCAATCAGTTTTTTTCCTTTTGCCATTCCCACAAAAGAAATATTGCTGCTTACAGAAACAGTCTGCACAGACCTGAAATTAGAAGCAACGGCAAAAGTATAATCAGCAAGAGTAAAAATAGCCCCGCCCATTACACCACCATATGCATTTTTGTGGCCATCCTTTATTTCAAGACTGCACTTAGCATAATGCTCACCAACTTCATCAATTACAATTCCTGTAGTTACAGAAGCAAAAGTATCCTTTCCAAAAAATTCCCTGGCCTCTTCAAGCTCTGTCATAAATACTCCTTATAAAATTTCAGGCTAGCACTTAAGAAGTTCATCCTGACTTGCCATGCGGATTCCGTTATCATCAAGAATCTTTTCTGTCTCTCCAACATCAGTACAGCGGATAATCATATAGGCAGTGCCGGTTTTATGACCTGTAAAACCATACATGTATTCCACATTACGGTTATTGTCAGCAAGTATTTTTAAGATGCGGTTTAAGCTGCCTGCTTCATCAGGAATCTCTGCCGCAATAACAGGAGTTGTCTTTACAATATATGCAGAACGCTCAAGAGCAGCCTGAACCTGTTCAGGATTATCAACAATAATACGTGCAATACCAAAGTCACTTGTATCCGCAATACTTAAAGAACGGATATTGATTTTGTGCTCAGCAAGGACATTTGTAAGTTCAGAAAGAGCATTCTTACGGTTTTCAATAAAAATGGAAATCTGTTTAATTGTCATGTCACACTCCTAGTCATGAAGTTTACGGGTATCAATTACACGCTTAGCCTTACCTTCAGAACGGGCAATTGTCTTTGGTGCAACCAGAGTAACCTTTGCCTTAATCTGAAGAACGCTGAGCAATGCAGACTCAAGCTGTTTTTCCTGCTTATTGATTTCAGAAATAACATCACTGAATTTTTCTGCAGTCATTTCAACTTTAATTTCAAATGTATCAGTATTGTTTTCCCTTCCAACATGAATCTCATAGTTTGCAGGATATCCGTTCTGCATAAGGACACCTTCAATCTGACTAGGGAATACGTTAACACCACGAATGATAAGCATGTCATCTGTACGGCCCATTGGTTTGCTCATGCGTACAAAAGTTCTTCCACAGGAACACTTCTTACGATTAAGAACACCAATATCCTTAGTACGGAACCTCATCAAAGGAAAAGCCTGCTTTGTAATTGCAGTAAATACCAGCTCACCCTTTTCTCCGTCAGGAAGTCTCTTTCCAGTTGTAGGATCAATAGTTTCTACAATAAAGTGGTCTTCGTTAACATGCATCCCCTTCTGTTCAGCACATTCATAGGCAACACCAGGACCCATAACTTCTGTAAGACCATAAATGTCATAAGCCTTAAGGCCCAGAGACTTTTCTATATCCTGGCGCATTTCTTCAGTCCATGGCTCTGCACCAAAGATACCTGCCTTAAGATGAATGTCATCCGGTGTAAGCCCCATATCCTTAAGAGTCTCACCAAGATAAGCAGCATAACTTGGAGTACAGCAAAGAACTGTAGATTTAAGATCCTGCATAAAAGTAATCTGACGCTGAGTATTACCGCTTGAAATTGGAATTACCTGGCAGCCAAGTTTTGTAGCTCCACCATGAACACCAAAGCCACCGGTAAAAAGACCATAACCGTATGCAACCTGAACAATATCATTTTCATCAGCACCAACAGCAACAAGCTGGCGGGCAGTACACTCATCCCATATATCAAGATCTTCTTTTGTATAACCAACAACAATCTGTTTTCCTGTAGTACCACTGGAAGCATGAACACGAACAACCTTGCTCATAGGAACAGCAAAAAGACCATAAGGATAAGTCTGACGAAGATCGTCCTTACATGTAAAAGGAATCTTATCCAGATCATCAAGTCCCTTAATGTCATCAGGTGACACTCCGGCTTCCTGGCATCTTTTTCTGTAATACTCTACATTTTCATAAACATGACGGAAATTAGCAGCAAGACGTTCTCCCTGAAGCTTACGAAGTTCTTCAAGAGGCATGCATTCTTTTTCCGGTTGAAAATACTTTAAACTCATATATTCTCCAATTTAATAATTTACACAGCAGTCTTTTACTAAAGGACTTTAGTTTTCCCTACCCAGCATAAAAGCTTTTTTATTCATCTCAAGGAACTGAGGCTTAACAAGTTTTTCTATAGCAGACATCCAGGCATCAACAGAAAAATCCATATACTTGGAAAGACGACCCATAAGAACAATATTTACAGATTTTGCAGTACCAGCTTTCTGAGCAAGACTAAGACAATCAAGGGCATCAACTTTAAAACCAGATGCAGTCATAGTCTCCACAAGATTTTCAGGATACTCAGCAGCACCAGTAATTACAGGCATAGGATCAATCTTCTGAGTATTAACAACAATCTGTCCGTCCTTTTTCAGAAATTCCGTATAGCGGGCAGCCTCAAGAAGTTCAAAAGAAACAATAAAATCTGCCTCTCCCTTATCAACAATAGGAGAATAAACTTTTTCACCGTAGCGCACATAAGTTACAACCGAACCCCCACGCTGACTCATTCCGTGAACTTCGCTTACCTTTACGTCAAAGCCTGCATCCAGCAAAACCTGACCCAGAGTTTTAGAAGCAAGCAGTGCACCCTGACCGCCAACTCCAACAATCATTATATTTTTAACCATAATTTCTTCTCCCGGGAGGGGAAAGCCTTCCCCTCGTTCGCACTTTGTTGCTCTCTACCCCTTCTAACGGGGACACCCCGTAACGCCCCTTACTGAGCTTTAAGGGCATCAAACTTACACATCTGTGAACATACGCCACAACCTGTGCAAAGTGTTTCATCAATATTTGCCTTACCGCCTTTCATTGCAATTGCAGGGCAGCCAATCTTCATACACATCTTACATGAACGGCACTTATCTGCATCAACAACAAGAGGAGGCTTATGCTTTACTTCCTTAAGAAGGGCACAAGGCCTGCGGCTTATAATAAGACTTGGTTCTTCAACATTAATTTCTTCTTTAACAGCTTCTTCACATTCAGCCATGTTATATGGATCTACAACACGAACACGGTTAATACCCATTGCACGGGCAAGAGCTTCAAGATTAACTTTACCGGCAGGATCACCGTAAAGATTTTTTCCTGTAGTAGGATTCTGCTGATGTCCCGTCATACCTGTAATGGAATTATCAAGAATAATAACAGTAGAGTTTGACTGGTTATAAGCAATACTTGCCAGTCCTGTCATTCCCGAATGCATAAAAGTTGAATCTCCAATTACTGCAACAGATTTCTTTTCATGTTCAGCACCGGCAGATTTATTCCATCCATGAAGTCCGCTGAATGAAGCACCCATACAAAGAGTAACATCCATTGCAGAAAGAGGAGCAACACTTCCAAGAGTATAGCAGCCGATATCTCCAAAGACAGTTACCTTAAGTTTGTTAAGTGCATAGAACATTCCCCTGTGAGGACAACCTGCACACATAATAGGAGGACGTACAGGAATATTTACATCAAGTTTTTTACCTTCATGAACTTCTTTCTTAAAGGCAGCGGCAATAATATTCTGACTGAACTCACCGCATAAAGGAAGAATGTCCTTTCCGTAAATCTTTACTCCAAGTTCAAGACCACGGCAGAACTGTTCAATGATAGGATCAAGTTCTTCTACAACAACAATTACATCAAGTCCTTCTACAAACTTACGAATCATATTTGCAGGAAGAGGATTAACCATACCCAGCTTAAGGATACTTACGCTGTCACCAAATACTTCCTTTACATACTGATAAGAAGTAGAAGAAGTAATAATACCAGCCTTACCGGCTTCTGCTCCAAGAACTGACGCTGCCCCGGAAGAAGCTTTTTCAATTCTGTTAATTCCGCTTGTTTCACTCCAGGCTTCTATATCCTTCATTCTCTGTTCAACAAAAGGATGACGGCGGATAGCATTAGCAGGTGCCATTACATACTTCTGAATATTTTTTTCATAAGCCTTATGTTCAGGAACTACACGTTCAACAGTTTCTGTAATACTCTGACTGTGTGCTACACGGGTACACATTTTATACAAAACAGGAGTATCAAATTTTTCACTGATTTCAAAAGCCATTGCTGCAAATCTGCGGGCTTCTTCTGCATCACTTGGTTCAATCATAGGAACTTTAGATGCAATTGCATGGTGACGGCTGTCCTGTTCATTCTGAGAAGAATGCATTCCAGGATCATCAGCAACACCAATAACAAGACCGGCATTAACTCCGGTGTAGCTCATGGTATAAAGAGGGTCTGCAGCAACATTAAGACCAACATGCTTCATTCCGCAAAAAGAACGGCGGCCTGCAAGACATGCACCAAAAGCTGATTCAAGAGCTACTTTTTCATTAGGAGCCCATTCACAATAAAGCTCCTTAAACTTTGCAGCTTCTTCTGTAATTTCCGTACTTGGAGTTCCAGGATAACTGGAAACAAACTCACAGCCTGCTTCAAAAAGACCACGGGCAGCTGCGGCGTTTCCTAACATAAGTTGTTTCATTTTTTACTAACCTCTATATTTTTTTTAGCTTCCACTTTTCATGCTGGCAAAAGGATCTTCTGTTCTGTACATTTCACGCAGCTTAGGCTTTTCTATCTTACCAGTCGGGTTTCGTGGTACAGGAGCAAAAATAATCTTGCGGGGTCTCTTATACTTAGGAAGATCCATACAAAAGTTATTTACATCTTCTTCCGTACATGTATAACCCTGCTTTACTTCTATAATCGCTGTTGCAATTTCTCCAAGACGTTTGTCTGCAAGACCTATAACAGCAACATCCTTTACAGCATCCATTTTATGAAGGAAGTCTTCAATCTGAACAGGATAAAGATTTTCGCCACCTGTAATAATGACATCCTTCTTACGGTCAACAAGATAAATAAAGCCGTCACTATCCATCTGAGCCATGTCACCGGTATAAAGCCAGCCTTCTTTATCCATTACTTCTGCAGTAGCTTCTGGATTTTTATAGTAACAAACCATTACGCCAGGTCCCTTAACGGCAAGCTCTCCAACCTGTCCCTGAGCAACTTCACAGCGCTTTTCGTCAACAATCTTAACCTGCCAGCCATAACCGGCAATACCGATTGCACCGATTTTATTTGTATTACCAACACCAAGATGTACACAACCAGGACCAATACTTTCAGAAAGTCCGTAATTTGTATCATAATCATGGTGAGGAAAATATTTTTTCCAGTCTTCAATAAGTTTTTTTGGAACAGGCTGAGCACCAATATGCATAAGACGCCATTGCTCAAGATGATAGTCAGAAATCTTAAGGTCTCCCCTGTCCAATGCATCAAGAATATCCTGAGCCCATGGAACTAAAAGCCATACTATTGTACACCTTTCATCAGAAGCTGCCTTTAAAACCGTTTCAGGTTTAGTACCCCTTAAAAGAACAGCCTTACCACCGCTTATAAGTGAACCAAACCAGTGCATTTTAGCTCCTGTATGATAAAGAGGAGGAATACACAAAAAAACATCGTCCTTAGTCTGACCATGATGTTTCTGTTCAACAGCAGCTGAATGCATAAGGGCACGATGCTTATGTAAAATAGCCTTAGGAAAACCTGTTGTTCCGGAACTAAAATAAATAGCTCCGTCATCATCATCAGATATTTCAATATCCAGGTTTGCAGATGAATAATTCATTGCAGACATAAAATAACTTTCAGAAAAAGAAGGCGCAATTCCTTCACCAACAAAAATAAGAAGACGGCGCTGCATGATTTTTTCAGAAATAACTTCAAGACGGCCAATAAATTCCGGCCCAAAGAAAAGCACTGATATATCTGCAAGGTTAAGGCAGTAATCAATTTCATCAGATGCATACCTGAAGTTCAAAGGAACTGCCAGGGCACCAGTCTTAAGAATACCAAAATAAATAGGAAGCCATTCCAGACAATTCATCATAAGGATTCCTACCTTGTCTCCCTTACGAACACCCCTCTCAAGAAGATAGTGGGCACAGCGGTTTGCTTTTTCATTAAAGATATGCCAGCTGATTTCACGACGGTATGGAAGGTTTGGCTCAGGCTGAGTAAGTTCAAACTCTTTCCAGGTTATTCGGCGGGTTTCCCTCATTTCCGGATTTAATTCAACAAGGGCACAGTCATTTCCATAAAGTTCTGCGTTTTTTTCAAGATATTTTGTGATAGGCATAGTGTTGTTATTATACACTATAAATTAAAATCAGACACTTATTATTTAAAAAAACTACAGGCAAATAAATGACATTCAGCGGTCTTTTCGTTATACTTTCCTTATATGAACGACTTCAAGTTTTGCCCCATTTGCGGAAGCCGGAATATTCAAACTCTCATGAACGGCAGAAAATGGTTTTGTCCCGATTGTGAATTTGACCTCTACAATAATACCGCAAGTGCAGTAGGAATAATCCTTAAAAATTCCTTAAATCAGGTGCTCTTTGAAGTCCGCGCAAAAGAACCCCGCAAAGGATACCTTGCCCTTCCAGGGGGCTTTACCAGTGCCGACGAAAGTGCAGAAGATGCAGCACGCCGGGAATGTCTGGAAGAAACAGGCCTTAAAGTTAATGACTTAAAATACATCTGCAGTTTTCCAAACAACTACGAATACAAAAACATTCATTACAAAACCTGTGATTTATTCTTTTCTGCAGACTTTCCTGATAATTCTTCAATGCAGGCTCAGCCCTCTGAAGTAGAATCTTTTGTATGGAAAGAAATCAAAACGGAAGAAGACGTAAAAAACCTGCCTTTAGCTTTTGATTCGGCAAAAAAATCCCTTTTATGCTGGTTAAAAACAAGATGATAGATTTTTTAATAACACACCCGGAACTTTTAATTTGTACCCTGAGCCTTCTGATTTTTATTATAACATTCATATTCTATTCAATAAAAATAAGTAAACTTAAAAAAACTCTTGCAGCAGAAAACATTTTACCTGCAAAAAAAACAGCATCCTACACAGGCAGTCTTATTCTCTGTTTTATAGCAGAAATACTGCCTTTTTTAATTCCACTAAGCCTTTTCGTCCTTACAATTATATGTGCCTGCGGTATTCTTGGGCAGATTATTGTCTTTAAGGAAAGAATAGCCACCATTAGAGGTTAAATATGGTAAACAGAATTTTATTGCTTATCGGAAGCCTTGGATTCCTTTTATACGGAATGAAACTCATGAGCGACGGTGTTCAGAAAAGCGCCGGAGGTCATCTTAAAAAAGCCCTTGGCTTTATGACAGGCAACCGATTTATAGGTCTCTTTACCGGAATCTTCATTACAATGATAATCCAGTCATCTGGAGCAACAACAGTAATGGTTGTTTCTTTTGTAAACGCAGGTCTTATAACCCTTACCCAGTCTGTAGGTGTTATTTTTGGTGCCAACATCGGTACAACAGTAACAGCCTGGATAGTTTCCATATTCGGGTTCAACTTTAAAATATCAGCCTTTGCCATTCCTTTATTCGGTTTAGGCTTTTTCATGACCTTCCTTAAAAAGAACGGACTT
>NZ_JAILGZ010000161.1 GCF_024696245.1 Treponema sp. | reverse complement strand
GCCCTTAAAAACCAGATGGACAAACTTGTTCAGGAAGACAAGGTAATAGAAACAGAATACATCTCCTACCAGGAAGCATGTCAGCTTCTTGAAAAGCTTAATCTTACAGAAACCCGCAAGCAGCTTAACTACCGCTGTCCTGCAAAAATCAAGATTAACCGTATGGATGATTTTTCTGACCTTTACTTTGGACCACTGGCATGTTCAACAGGAGACCTTAAGGTATTTGAACTTAAACCATACCACGAAGGCTTCCTCTTAAGGTTCCCTAAGCACGATAACCCTGATGCCCTTACAGAATTCCAGGACCAGCCAAAGCTCTTCCAGATTTACAAGCGCTATAAGGAATGGGGAAAACGCCTTAACGTTACTTCTGCAGCTTCCTTAAACCAGCTTATTCACGACAGACAGGTAACAGACTTTGTAAACATTACAGAGACCCTTCAGGTAAAATGTATTTCTGACATTGCAAATCAGATTCACGATAAAGAAACAGCAAGAGTTGTACTTATTGCCGGTCCTTCTTCTTCCGGAAAAACAACTACAAGTAAAAAACTCTCCCTTCAGCTTCAGGCACTTGGTTATAACCCAAAAGTTATCAGCCTGGACTCCTACTATGTGGGAAGGGCAGAAACTCCTAAAGACGAAAACGGCAACTACGACTATGAATGTCTTGAAGCCCTTAACATTAAGCTTCTTAACGAAAACCTGGTAGATCTTTTTGAAGGAAAAACAATCAAGCTTCCTTCCTACGACTTCCATGAAGGGGTAAGTTACTTTAAGGGAGACACCATGAGTCTTGGTCCAAGTGACATTCTTGTAATGGAAGGTATCCACGGCCTTAATGACAGGCTCACTCCTCTTGTACCTGCAGAATATAAATTCAAGATTTACCTTTCTGCCTTAACCCAGCTTAACCTTGATGACCATAACCGCATTGCCACCAGCGACAACCGCCTTATCCGCCGAATTGTTAGAGACTCCCAGTTCCGCGGTAAGAGTGCAGCTGACACTATCGGTATGTGGGATAACGTTCAGAAGGGAGAAAGACTTCACATCTTCCCTTTCCAGAACAATGCGGATGCCATGCTTAACACTGCCCTGGACTACGAACTTGCAGTACTTAAGGTATACGCAGAGCCACTTTTGCGCTGTGTAAGACCTGACCAGAAGGAATACTCAGAAGCAAGCAGACTTTTACAGTTCCTTAACTGCTTCTCTACCCTTCCTGCAACTGCTGTTCCAAATCAGTCAATCATCCGCGAATTTATCGGAGGTTCAGCATTCCACTACTAGGTTAATGCTGAAGATTAAAGCAATAAAAAACACTGTGATTAAAAGTGGCTCTTTGATATGTACCCCCTTTTCTGGACAAACAGAAAGGGGGTACATATCACTTACAGTCACTTAACACAGTGTTTTTTTTATTTATCACTATCATATCTTGAATTAACAATGTCTTCGGTCTCTGCCTCTTCTTCCTTTAAGACATCGTCCTTCCATTGATTAAGCTTTTTTTCCCTCAGTTTTTCCAGAACCTTAACCTTCTGCATGGCTTCCTTTACCACCTGCCGCCTCTGGTCTGCAATTATTTCCAGTTCCGCAATTTCCTTAAAAATTTCTTCTTTTTTCTGATCAAGAAAGGCAAAATACTGCTGGCTCTGACTTATAAATGCAAAATCCTTACATCCCCGTCCCTGTTCTACCACCTGATTATGGGAAGCGGCCATTTCTTTAAGCTGATTTTGAAGGGCTGCAATCTGGGAATTTATTTTTCCAAGTTCACTTTCTGCTTCTTTCTGTTCAAAGCGGCGTAACTCAAGGATTTTTTCCATGGAGAATTCAAACTTTTTCATAAAGATTCAGATTTACCCTATAAAGCAAACTGGGGCTGGGATGAATATTCTTCCGGAGGAATTTCTATACCGCTTAATACGGAAAGCTTTTGTAGTGACTGTTCCATAGTGCTTTCTTCGTATTCTTCCTGGCACAAAAACTCTTCTATGGCGGAATGATGTTCTATGGCTTCGTCAATTTCTACGGAATTTCCCTTCTGGTAAACACCGGCAATAATCATTTCTTCCTGCTGGGCATAAGTTGCCATCCAGGTCTTTACCCTCTGCACTGCCTTAAGGGTATTTTTACCGCTGACCTTTCTTGCAAGACGGCTGATACTTGGAAGAACATCTATGGCAGGATAATGCTGACGTTCCTGAAGCTGTCTGCTGAGAATAATATGACCGTCAAGAATACCACGGACAGTATCGCTGACAGGTTCATCCAGTTCACCACCTTCTACAAGAACTGTGTAAAAGGCAGTAATAGTTCCCTTATCATTGGCACCGGCACGTTCCAGCAGTTTCTGAATCATATTGAAGGTGCTTGCAGGATAACCACGGCGCTGAGGAGGCTCACCATTAGAAGAACCAACATCCCTCTGAGCCTGGGCAAAACGGGTAATGGAATCAATCATAAGCATTACATTCTTACCCTGATCCCTAAAATATTCAGCAATGGCAGTAGCAACATAAGCAGCCCTGATTTTAGCAATCTGAGACAGGTCTCCGGTAGCAGCAACTACAACTGACCTTTTAAGACCTTCCTCACCAAGGTCATTCATAATAAATTCCGGAACTTCACGGCCGCGTTCACCAATAAGGGCAATTACGTTAACATCAGCATCCGTATTGCGGGCAATCATACCCATAAGGGTACTTTTTCCTACACCTGAACCTGCAAAAATACCAAGACGCTGTCCCCTGGCAACTGTAAGAAGGGTATCAATAGCCCTTACACCAGTACTTACCCTGCTGTCCAGGCTTTTTCTTGTTAAAAACTTAGGAGCATCAGCAACAGCTGGATAATATCCGTCAGTTGCAATATCCCCTTTTCCATCGCAGGGACGGCCAAGACAGTCTACAACCCTTCCCATAAGATCAGGTCCTACAGGAACTTCAAGAAGATGACCGCTGCCTGTTACCCTGGCACCAACTTCAATTCCCTCTGTGGAACTGTAAGGCATAAGCTTTACTGTTTTTCCATCAAGAGAAATAACTTCTGCAAAAATTTCTGTTTCTTTGCTTTTAACTTCTATAGTACAGATTTCCCCGATTACGGAACTGGGGCCAAGGCTTTCGATGTAGCTGGAATTTACGGAAGTTACTGTTCCCGTATATTTAATAGGTTCAGTGCGCTCCACAATATTAGTATATTTAGTGAAGAATTTTTCCATGGCTATGCATCCGGATTAATAACATCTGACTTACTGACAGTCTTAATAG
>NZ_JAILGZ010000138.1 GCF_024696245.1 Treponema sp. | reverse complement strand
GGACAGTATGAATTCTCTTTCTTTCGTGCTAAGATGTTTGTACTGACTCATATTATCTCCTGTAATAATGTCTTGAACAAACACCATTATAGTTGATTTTATGAGTCTTTTCTTTTGTTGCACTTAGATTGTAAATTCATCTTTAAAAGATTTTATACTTTCAGTAACAAGCTTTTTGAATTTAATTGAAGCTTCATTTGCTGCTGCCTGAACTTCTTCGTGGGTCAGTGGTTCTTTTGTCATACCTGCTGCAAGATTACATATGCAGGATATTCCACAGATTTTCATGCCCATATGATTAGCGGCAATAGCTTCTACAACGGTAGACATACCAACTGCATCAGAACCCAGGGTTCTTAACATTCTGATTTCTGCAGGACTCTCAAAACTAGGGCCTGTAAGCTGAGTGTAGACACCTTCCTGTAATTTAATCTTATTACTATGAGCAACTTTTCTAATAATATTCTGTAATTCAATATTATAAATATTACTCATGTCTGGAAAACGAACACCAAGTTCATTAATATTAGGGCCGATTAAAGGATTAGGCGCAAAACAACTAATATGATCTGTAATCAGCATTAAATCCCCTGCCTTAAATTTACTGTTGATTCCACCTGAAGCATTTGTAAGGAATAAGATTTCTGCTCCGAGTTTTTTCATAAGGCGTACGGGTAATACTACATCTGTAATAGGATAACCTTCGTAAAAATGAATGCGTCCTTTCATGCATACTACGGGAATATCTTCAATATAACCAAAAATAAATTTTCCCTCATGCCCGGGAACTGTGGAAACTGGAAAACCTTCTATATCATGATAATCAACTTCACATTCAACTTTTAATTCTGAAGCGTAATCCCCTAAGCCTGAGCCCAGAACTAATGCGACTTTAGGTATAAATTGTGTTTTTTGACGAACACTTTTGAAACATGCATTAAGTTTTTCTGAAACATTATTCATATTTATCTCCTTTGTAAAAAATTGGATATTAATTTTACTTCAAATTTACTTTTTTGTATAATTAAAAATTATCATTTGATTATACTTGTAACTTTTACTAATAGAAGTTAATTTTATTAAATAAAAACTTGGGAGCTGAAAAAATGATTGAAGTAGAGCACGTTTCCAAAAAGTTTGGAAATTTCAGTGCGGTAGATGACATCAGTTTTTCCATTCAGACTGGAGAAATCATCGGTTTGCTTGGACCTAATGGTGCTGGTAAAACTACCACTATGCGAATGATTACAGGCTATCTTGAACCTACATCTGGTTCTATTAAAGTTGATGGCATTGATGTAACGGAAGATCCTGTCGGTACAAAAAGAAAAATTGGTTATATGCCGGAAAGTGCGCCTTTGTATGGTGATATGATTGTCGCTGACTATCTTAAGTATCTTGCAGATATTGAAGGTGCAGATGCTGCCGTAAAGATTCCGGAGTTATGTAAACTTTGTGGTCTTAAAGAAGTAATGCATAAGAATATTAATGAACTTTCCCGTGGTAATAAACAGAGGGTTGGTCTTGCGCATGCATTGATGAATGATCCTGAAATCTTAATTCTTGATGAACCAACAAGCGGTCTGGATCCAAACCAGGTTGTTCAGGTTCGTGAACTTGTTAAGGAAATAGGTAAGACCCGTACTGTTATTATTTCTACCCATATTCTTTCTGAAGTTGAAGCTCTGGCAAACAGGGTTATTATCATTTCTGGCGGAAAAAAAGTTGCAGATTCATCTACTGAAGAACTCGAACAGCATTATGGTTCTCAGAAAAGTGTAACCCTTCTTCTTTGTGCAGAAGAAACAGCAGTAAAAGAAAAGCTTTCTAAAGTAGAAGGTGTTTCAAAAGTTACTATTGAAAAAGTAGAAGATAAACTTTCTGTTACTATCAGCATTTCCGGTGATAAGGAGATTCGTCCTGCTATTGCAAAAACTGCAGTTGATTCAGGATGGCTTTTGTATTCTCTTGAAGAAAACAGAAACTCACTTGAGGATGTATTCCGTACTCTTACTAACGGGGGTTCACAGAAATGAAAACTTCTATAAAGAAACAGGCTTGGTTTGTAATTGCCAGACGTGAGCTTAGTTCATATTTTACAAGTCCTATTGCATATATTGTTTGTGCTTTATTCCTGATTTTTTCGGGATTTTTATTCTTTTCTACTTTCTTTTTGAACAAACGTGCAGAGCTCAGGTATTTCTTTGAGCTGCTTCCTACTTTGTTCAGCTTTTTTATTCCTGCTTTAACAATGAGGATTTTCAGTGAAGAAAAAAGAAGCGGAACTATGGAGACTCTTGTAACACTTCCTGTAAAAACATCTTCAATTGTTGCAGGTAAGTATATTGCTTCTGTGATTTCTGCAGTTGCCCTTCTTGTTCCTACATTGTTTTATGTGATCATGTGTTATGCTTTTGGAAGTCCTGATAAGGGGCCTATTATTGGCGGATATATTGGTGCAGTTTTACTTGCTGCTGCCTTTACTGCTATAGGCGTATTTGCCTCTTCAATTACTAAAAATCAGATTATTTCTTTCTTTGTTTCATTTACAATTTGTTTTGCTTTAAGCATGCTTTCTGATTTTGCAGTACTTGTTTCGACAGCATTTGTTCCTTTTGTAACTTTCATTAGTGCAAGAAGTCACTTTGCTTCTATATCAAGGGGTATTGTTGATTTACGTGATGTTCTTTATTTTGCTTCTGTAATTGTTATTTTTGTAGCTCTGACAGTTCAGAAAATTCAGGATTCAAGAAGAGGTTAAGCTATGAAAAAAATAATTGAATGGTTTAAAAATTCAAAGGGAAATATTCTTCTCCTGGTTATTCTTGTTGTTCTTGTAAATCTTGTTTTTTCAAGAGTGTTTGTTCGTTTTGATTTAACTGGTCCTAAGAGTTATACCCTTAGTGAATCAAGTAAGGAAATTGTAAGAACTATTGATCAGCCTCTTTCTATAAAAGTATTCTTTACAAAAGATTTACCTAGTCCTTATTCTGATACCTATACTTATCTTAAGGATTTACTTAGTGAATATGAAAATGCTTCCAATTCAAACTTTAAGGTTGAATGGTATGACATGAGTAAAGAAGCTAATAAAAAAATTGCTTCTAATTACAATGTAAATGAGGTTCGAATTCAGCAGATAGAAAAGGAAGAAGCTTCATTAAAGAATGCTTATATGTCTCTTGTTGTTTCTTATGGTGATCAGTCAGAGGTTCTTTACCTTAATGATACAAATGAAACATCTGGTCTTGAATATAAACTTACAACTTCTCTTTCTAAAGTGATTTCAAGTACAGATATGCTTGCCGGCCTTAAGGGAAAGGTAAGGATAACTTTGTATAAGACAGAGAAACTTGGTGATTTTAATATTGCTAATTTCAATCAGATTGATTCTGTTGTAGATAAGGTTTATGCAAATGTAAGCAAAAAGTATGGCAGTAAAGTTGAACTTGTTAAGGTTAACCCAGATTCAGAACAGTCCGAAAAATTAAAGGATGACTATGGAATTGTTGCCCTTAGCTGGAAAGAAAAGGATGGTTCAACATCTACAGGTGCCCTTGGTCTTACAGTTTCTAATGGAGACAATGTTTATCCTGTTCCTCTTGGAATTCAAAATGCGATTTTCCAGTATGTTGTAAGCGGACTTGATTCTCTTGAAGATAATATAAATTTAAGTATTCAGAATCTTTTGTCTAAAACTTCTGTAATCGGTTACATAACTGGTCACGGAGAAAATGATATTAATGATCAGCGCAGTGGTTCAGGAAATTTTTCTGCTCTTATAAGTGATATTTACAAATTTAAGGAAATCAAGATTGGGGAAGAAGATATTCCTCTTGATGTAAAGTGTATAGTTATTAATGGTCCTAAATCTGAATTTACTGATGCAGAACTTTATAAGATTGATCAGTTTGTACTTAAGGGTGGAAACCTGATTGTATTTGATGATTCTTATCAGCAGGTTCAGCAGCAGTCTTCTGCTCCATATCAGCGTCAGCAGCCACAGTATATTGCAATAGAAAATGGTTTGTCTAAACTGCTTAATTCTTATGGTCTTAAGATTGAAAAAGGCTGGGTAATGGATGAATTATGTTTTAAACGTAATGATCAGAATTATGGTGAAGTAAAATTCTACATGGTTCCACAGCTGGGAAAAGAAAATCTTGATCAGAATAATGTTATTACTAAAAACCTGAGCTTTGTTCTTTTTGCAAATGCTTCTTCAATTGATGTTTCTGAGGCTGAAAAGAATAAGGATGCAAAGGTAACTGTTCTTGCAAAAACTTCAGGACGTTCATGGATTGAAAGTCAGAATATCAGCATGAATCCTTTGTATTATGCACCTCCTTCTGATAAGTCCCTTATGTCATCTAAGAATTTAAGTGTTCTTGTGGAAGGAAAATTCAAGAGTGCATTTGAAAAGAATCCTGTTGAAGAAGAAAATGCTTCAGGGCTTTCTTCTAATTCTCATATTGCATCAAGTGTTCAGAAGGGAAAGGTTATTCTTGTTTCTTCTTCAGCTCCAACTACACCATTGCTTTTGTCTAATGCTTCTGAGCCTATTGTTATTTTCCTCCGCAATACTGTTGATTATATGAATGGTAATGAAGATTTCTGTACTATGCGTACAAAGAATCTTAGTCTTAATGCTCTTAGGGATGATATCTCTGATACATCTAAGACTGTTTACAAATGGATGGGCCAGCTTGGTCTTGCAGTTCTTGTAGCAATTATCGGACTTCTGGTTCTGCTTGCCCGTTCAAATCATCGTAATCATATTCGTGAAATGTTTAATCCGGATGATCCGCGTTTTGAACAGAAAAAATCTGATGAATAAAATCGGGGTAAATAATGAATAAACTTTGCATAAAAAAAATAGTTCTGCTGGGACTTATTGCAGTTTTCCTTTGTGTTTATATTGTTCAGCTTGCAACAGAAGGAAAAAATGAAACTAGGATTCTTTCCCTGTCTTCATTCGATTCAATTGAAATTAACTGGAAAGATGGTGCTGATGATGTAGCACTTAAGCTTATAAAAAAAGACGGTAAGTATTTTACAGAAAAGAATAATTATGAAGTAGATGCTTCTTCTGTTAATGATATGGAAGAAGTTTTAAAAAGTATTAATGTTCTTTCTACAGTTGCTTCTTCAGTAAAAGATAATGAAGAACGTTACGGACTTGGTAGTGATAATGCTATTACTGTAAAAGTTTACGACGGAAATAAGATTGTAAGATCTATTCTTGTTGGAAAAGATAGTTCAACTAATACAAGATCTTTTGTACGTCTTGATGATGAAAAGGAAGTAGTTACAGTACAGGGTGCCCTTCATAGTATCTTTGCTGTTACAGAAGATACAGTAAGATCTAAGTCTGTTTATTCAGTTGATTCAAATCTTATTACTAAGGTTCATGTAAAGACTGCAGATGAAGAATATGAAATTGCAAAGGTTCTTAACTCTACAGATGCATCTAATTTATGGGAAGTTACTTTGAATAATACAAAGCTTGAAAAACCTCTTCCTGATGCTTCAAAAATAAAGGCCTGGCTTAACCTTGTTTCTTCTCTTGAAGTAAATGACTGGCAGGCTGCTGATACAGCTCTTTATCATGAAAAGGCAGATGTGGAATTTGAATTTACTGCAGGTGTAAATACTACTACTGTTAAGATTTACAAGGGTGCTGAAGAAAATTCTGATGCTCAGGTTGTCTGCAGTTCAACACCATACAGATTTACTGTACCTTCTTATTATTATACAAGATTTGGTAAACATCTTGATGATATTGTTGAACATAATTCAGCTGAATAATTATTGATTATTATGGTACCTGGGGTTTTCTTAAGATAGC